>JACMRO010000504.1 GCA_014376425.1 Rubritepida sp. | reverse complement strand
GCTACGACCGGCTGGCCCGGGCGCGCGATCGCCGCAGCCGGGCCGAGGCGATGCGCCGCGCCGTTGAACTGCGCCTGGCGCGCGGCGAGACGGACCCGCGCGCCGCGGCCCAGGTGTTGGAGCAGACCTTGCTGGCCTGGCGCGACGAAGGCGCCGAATTCAGCACCCGCGGCCGCATCGCCGCCCTGCGCGCCCAGGGCGGCGATGCGCGGGGCGCCCTGACGCTGCTGCGTGAGACGGCGGCCCTGTCCCCGGACCGCGAGGCGGCCCTGGCCCCAGCCACGCAGCGCGCCTTCCTGGACGCGCTGCGCCAGGAGAGCCCGCTTGCCGCCGTGGCACTGCATGACTCGCAGCCCGAACTCATGCCGCAAGGTGCCGAGGGCATCGCCGCACTGGCACTGCTGGCGGAGCGGTTGGCAGCGCTTGACCTGCCCGACCGCGCCACCGCGCTGCTGCGCGACGCGATGCGGCGCGCGCCCGCAGGGCCGCCGCGCGCCGCACTGGGCGCCAGGCTGGCCGCCCTGCAACTTGCCGAACGGCAGGACGCGGCCGCCGCCGCCACCCTGGTCGCCAGCGCCGCGCCTGACCTGGATGAAGCGCTGCGCACCGAACGCGCGGCCCTCGCCGCCCGCGCCGAAGGCCGGAGCGAGAGCTTCGCCGCCCTGGGCGCCGCCGGCGACGAGGCGCTGGCCGAGTTCCTGGCCGATCGGCGGGATTTTGCCGGGGCTGCGGCGGCACTGGGTCGCCACCTCGACAGGCGGCTTCAAGGCCAGGCGGCGCCGCTGGACCCGGGAACCCTGCGGGCGGTCGTCCGGCATGCCGCCCTGCTCGCGCTGGCCGGCGATAATGCGGGGCTTGGGCGCATCCGCACCGCTCGTTCGGCGTTGCTAGCGGGTAGTGTTGCGGAAGCACCTTTCCAGCTGCTGACCACCGATCCGCTGCGCGGGCTTGCCGATCTCCCGCGCTTCCACACTGAACTGGAACTCTTCCGGGCAATGCCGTCCAGGCTGGAGAGCTTGCGGGTCGCGCAGGCGATCACACGCTGAGTTCCGCGATCCGCCCAATAGTTTCCGCAAATATTTTTGGCTGGGGTGTTGAATTTACTTGCGTGGATCAGGCCATTGCCTCATATCGCCGGCTCTGGACCTGATCGAACCGACGGCCGCTGGGGCCGCACAGCCGAAATGGTTATCTTCTGGTTGGAAAAGGGTTCCGCATGGACGCTCTCCCGCTGGGGATGCTCTCGAGCAATACCCACGAAGTTACTCATGTCTCCGAAGCGAAGGATTACTTCGTTGAGAAGAATGGGGTTCGCTATGCCGGCACCCATCTGATCATTGATCTTTGGGGTGCGACCAACCTCGACGATCCGGCGCATATCGATACGGTACTGCGCGAAGCGGCGATTGCTTCTGGCGCGACCATCCTGCACGGGCACTTTCACCATTTTTCGCCCAATGGCGGTGTGTCGGGTGTGCTGGTGCTGGCTGAAAGCCATATCTCGATCCACACCTGGCCGGAGCGCGACTATGCCGCGCTCGATATTTTCGTCTGCGGTGAGTGTGACCCATACAAGGCCATTCCGCACCTCAAGACAGGCTTCCTGGCTGAGCGCATTCAGCTCGCCGAGCATAAGCGCGGCCTGATCGGCTGACTTGCGATTGTCGTTTGACGCGATGGGGGCGGGGCCGCAAGGCCTCGCCCTTTCTCATTCCGGAGTGCCCGTGATGGCCGAGAACTGGATCAACGAGACCCTCTACCCCGACTGGGGTCAGCGGTTTCTGGTGACGCGCGAGCTTGCGCGGGTGAAGTCGGCCTTTCAGGACATCGTCATCGCCGAGACGTCCAGCCACGGCCGGGTGATGTTCCTCGACGGCGTTACCCAGATCACCGAGCGCGACGAGTTCGTCTACCAGGAGATGCTGACCCACGTGCCGCTGCTGGCGCATGGCGACGCCAGGCGCGTGCTGATCATCGGCGCCGGCGATGGCGGCGTGCTGCGCCGGGTGCTGCAGCATCGCGGCGTCGAACAGGCGGTGATGGTCGAGATCGACGGTGAGGTGATCCGGCTGTGCCAGGAGCACATGCCCATGATCGCCGGCGACGCCTGGACCAACCCGCGCGGCCAGGTCATCGTGGGCGACGGCATTGACTATGTCCGCCGCGCGCCGGATGGCAGTTTCGACGTGATCATCGTCGACAGCACCGACCCGATCGGCGTGGGCGAAGTGCTGTTCACCGACGAATTCTACGAGAACGCCGCACGCATCCTGGGCCCCGCCGGCATCATCGTGAACCAGTGCGGCGTGCCCTTCATGCAGGCGGACGAACTGCGTGACACTTCGGCGCGGCGGGCGAAGTTCTTCGCCGAGGTGAGCGCCTATGTCGCCGCCGTACCGACCTATGTCGGCGGCTTCATGACGCTGGGATGGTCGGCCAAGGCGGCCGGGCTGCGCGATGTGCCGGTGGCGACAATCCGCGAACGTGCCGAAGCGGCGGGGATCCTGGGGCAGACCCGTTACTGGTCGCCGGAGATGCACGCATCATGCTTCAACCTGCCGCCCTACATCGCCGAAAACCTTCGGCCGGCTTGACGTAGGCTGGCGCCATTGGCGCCGTTCATGTTCAGGACGGCCCTGCACCGACGTCCTGGATATTCAGAGCCCTGCCGGTCCGGGGTGGCCCACCCATCGAAATCGAGGACATGCAGCGCCCTGCATTGATCAGGAGGTTTTGAGTCGCGGCGCGGCCACCCCCGCCAATGCGCACTGGACGTCCAGCATGGCCGAAAAATCCAGGCCGCCATGCCCCTGCGCCCGGGCGGCCGAGAACGCCTCGCGCGCGGCAGCCGCCACCGGCAGGGGTACCCTCGCCGCATTCGCGGCCTGCAGGATCAACGACAGGTCCTTATGCGCGAGGTCGATCGCGAAGCCCGGTGCCGTATCGCCGCGCAACACCTTGTTGGGCCAGTTCACCTTCAACTGGCCGTTCGTCGCCGTCGTGCCATGCAGGACCTCCAGCGTCGTCTCCAGCTGCAGCCCGAAGCCCTGCGACAGGCTCAGCGCCTCGGCATTCAGCTGGCACAGGATGATCGCCAGGTAGTTGTTCACCAGCTTGGTCCGCGTGCCAGCGCCGGGGCCGCCGCAATGGTGGATGGTGCTGCCCATCGCCTCCAGCAGCGGCTTGGCACGCGCAAAGTCGGCATCCGAGGCGCCGACCATGAACAGGCTCTCACCACGCGCAGCGTGCACAGCCAGTCGCCCCACCGGCGCGTCCACGAAGCCCACCCCCTTGGCCGCGGCGGCCGCCGCCAACGCATCCGTCGTCTCCGGGTCCACGGTGGACATGTCGATCAGCAGGCCGCCGGGCGCCATGTGCTCCAGCAATGCGGCACCTGTGGCAGACACCTCGCGCGGGCCCGGCAACATGGTGATCGCGACCGTGCTAGCCCGCGCCAGCGCCGGCACGTCGTCCGCCCGCGCCGCGCCCAGCGCCTCGAGCGCCGCCATCGGTGCCGGATTGAGGTCAAATACCGTCATCGCAAACTGCCGACGCCGCAGGTTGCTGGCCATGCCAGCGCCCATATTCCCCAGTCCGATGAACCCGACGCGTTCCATGTTTTTCCCCGTATCTGAAGGCCATTGCGCCCCGGCGCGGCCCCTGCAATCTTCGTCACAAATCAACGCGCAGGGGAACCCGTCCATGGATCGCAGAAAGATGCTTGCAGCAGGGGCGATGGCGCCCGTGCTGGCCATGCCGGCCCTCACCCATGCCCAGACACGCATCCGCTGGCGGATGCCCGGCAGCTTCCCCAAGAGCCTGGACACCCTCTACGGCACGCAGGAGCGCATCGCGCGGCGCGTGCGCGAGATGACCGACGGCGCCTTCGAGATCACCCCCTTCGGCCCTGGCGAGGTCGTGCCCGCCCTGCAGGTGATGGACGCGGTGGGCTCGGGCTCGGTCGAATGCGGCTACACTTCGGCTTACTACTATCTCGGTAAGGATCCGTCGCTCTGCATCGCGACCTGCCTGCCCTTCGGCATGTCGTCGCGTTCGCTATGGTCCTGGCTGCAGGAGGGCGGCGGTCGCGAGGCGCTGCGCGATGTCTATCGCGACCAGGGCGTCATCGGCATTCCGGCCGGCAACACCGGGGCGCAGATGGGCGGTTGGTACCGGCGCGAGATCAACAGCACCGCAGACCTCAACGGGCTGAAGTTCCGCATCGCCGGCTTCGGCGGCAACATCCTGCAGAAGATCGGCGTGGTGCCGCAGTTGATCGGCGGCGCCGACATCTACCCGGCGCTGGAGCGTGGCGTGATCGACGGCGCCGAATGGGTCGGCCCGCATGATGACGAGAAGCTGGGCTTCCAGCGTGTCGCGCGCTTCTACTATGCGCCGGGCTGGTGGGAATACGCGCCGAGCATCGACCTGATGGTGAACCCGGCGGCGTATGAGGCGCTGCCCAGCCACTACAAGCACATCCTGGAAGCCGCCTGCACCGAGGGCTGGCACTGGATGATGGCGCGCTATGACAGCCTCAACCCGGTGGCGCTGCGGCGCCTGGTGGCGGCAGGCACGCAACTGCGGTTCTTCCCGCGTGACGTGCTGCTCGCGAGCTACCGCGCGGCGCAGGAATTCTACGCCGAGACAGGTGCGGCAAATGCCCG
This sequence comes from Rubritepida sp., assembly GCA_014376425.1. GTDB lineage: Bacteria > Pseudomonadota > Alphaproteobacteria > Acetobacterales > Acetobacteraceae > Rhodovarius. The sequence continues at coordinate 1,167 of JACMRO010000504.1, read as the reverse complement.
CTTCCGCCGCATCCACCAGACATGGGACGCCTTCCGGGTCGATCAGACGCAGTGGTTCCGCATTGCCGAGGACAGCCAGGCCAACTTCCTCGCGGTGGCTTCAGCGCCACGCTGAACGCCGCCGCATCGTATCAGGGCTGGCTAGCGCGCCGGGTGGCTGTATCGGCCACCCGACGTGGCCCGGCGCCGTCATGACCAAGCCTGACCCGGTCATGACGGCAGCTCGCAGGTGCTGCTCTACCGTGAAGCCTGGTACAGCTTGGTCGCTATCTCCAGCATTTCCTCGGGCGCATAGTCCGGGGTGAAGGCGGAAGGCACGCCGGCCAGCTGCTGGATCTTGCCGCCCTCGGGCAGGCCGTCCACCACCATCAGCTCACCCGGCGGGTCACCTGGCAGTGCCATTTCGCCATTGCCCCAGATGCCGCCCATTTCCTTGTAGTCGGCCGGGCTAAAGGTATAGAGCCGCCGGTGCGATCCCTCGGCCAGATATTTTTGGCACTCGGGAATATTGCCCAGCGGGATGTTGGGCACCGGCAGCATCTTCTCGATCTCGACTCCGGTCAGGTTTTTCAGCGCCAGCGCATAGGCGTGGGCGTGTACCGAGCCACGCACCAGGAGATAGCCGCACACTTCGCGCCCGGTCGGGTCCGTCAGCGATTCGTACACCCGCAGCTTGTGCAACCGCGCGCCGCATTCCAGGTGGAAATTGTGCAGCAGGTCGAACACCACATTGCCTGTGGTGGTCACAAAGTCATTGTTCCACGACGCGCCATTGCTGTTGGTGGGCGTGGCGCCGCCGCCATTGGAGTAGAAGGCGGCGGCCAGGCGCACATCCTTCATCATCTCGTAGGGCGCACCGGAGATGTCGCCACCATCCTCCTCATCGACGCCCAGATCTGGGCCGTTGCTGAGCATGGCGACGCCGTTGCTCACCAGCTCGACATGGCCCAATTCCTCGGCGGTGATGGCGGCGACCAGGCTGTAAAACGGGCGAAGTTTGCTTTTGCTGCGAAAATTGAAGCTCTGGAACATGTAGTTGGCCAGGGTCGACATTTCGCCATACTTGCCGCCCAGCAATTCCTGCAATGCGGCGCCAGCATTGGGGTCCTGGCGCAGCGGCGCCGGCAACTCTATTTGTAGTTTGTCCACACGAAGAAACATGAAGCG
>JACMRO010000503.1 GCA_014376425.1 Rubritepida sp. | reverse complement strand
GGTCTCGCCCGAGCGGTGGCTCATCACCGCGGTGTAGCGGGCGCGGTGCGCCGTCTCCACCGCGTCCAGCGTCTCGGTCAGGGTGCCGATCTGATTGACTTTTACCAGGATGGAATTGGCCGTGGCAGTCTGGATACCGCGCTTCAGCCGCGCCGTGTTGGTGACGAACAGATCATCGCCGACCAGCTGGATGCGGCCGCCCAGGCGGTCGGTCAGCAGCTTCCAGCCTTCCCAGTCATCCTCCGCCATGCCGTCCTCGATGGAGATGATCGGCCACTTCGCGCACAGGCCAGCCAGGTAGTCGACCATCCCGCCGGCATCGAGCGACTTGCCCTCGCCATCCAGCTTATAGAGCCCATCGTGGTAGAATTCGGTCGCTGCGCAATCGAGCGCGAACATGATGTCGGTGCCGACCTTGTGGCCCGCGCTCTCGCAGGCCTGGGCGATGAAGCCCAGCGCCTCGTCCGCGCTGCCGATGTTGGGCGCAAAGCCGCCTTCGTCGCCGACATTGGTGTTGTGATGCGCGTCGTGCAGCGCCTTCTTCAAAGACTGAAAGCACTCGCTGCCGATGCGGATCGCGTCGGCGCAGCTCTCCGCCGCCACCGGCATGATCATGAATTCCTGGATGTCGATCGGGTTGTCGGCATGCTTGCCGCCGTTGATGATGTTCATCATCGGCACTGGCAAAGTGCGGGCCAGCACACCGCCCACGTAGCGGTACAGCGGCAGGCCGTGATCGGCGGCCGCCGCGCGCGCCACCGCCAGGCTGACTGCGAGCATCGCATTGGCGCCCAGCCGGGCCTTGTTGGGCGTGCCGTCCGCCTCGATCATCGCCATGTCGATGGCGACCTGCTGCGCCGCGTCCATGCCGCCGATGGTGTCGAGGATCTCGCCCTCGATGTTGGCCACCGCGCCCAGCACGCCTTTGCCACCATAGCGGCGCATGTCGCCGTCGCGCAGCTCCACCGCCTCATGGGCGCCGGTCGATGCGCCGGAGGGCACGATGGCGTGGCCACGGGCGCCGCTCTCCAGCAACACCTCCGCTTCCACCGTCGGGTTGCCGCGGCTGTCCAGCACATCGGCGGCAGTAATGTCGGTGATGATGCTCATGGCGGTTCCCTTAGCTGCTCAGGCGCGATTACGGCGTGTGGCGGCCGCCGGCAAGGCGTGGCGGCGCGGTCGACCCGCGCTGCATCAGCGCGGGCGGCATCAGCACCCCAGCGACCGCCTCGCCGGCCATCCGTCGCAGCAGCAGGGCGGCCGCCTGCGCGCCCAGCCGGTGGTAATCGACCCGCAGCGTGGTCAGCGGCGGGGCCAGCAGGTCCATGAAGGGAATGTCGTTGTGGCCGGTCACGGAGAGGTCGTGCGGCACTTGCCGGCCAGTCAGCCGGGCCGCGTCGTACACTCCCAGCGCGATCAGGTCGTTGCCGCACACCAGGGCGGTGACGTGCGGCACTTCGGCCAGCAGTTGCAGCGCCGCCTCGCGGCCATCGGCGCGCTGGAAGCCGGTGGGTCGCACCGGGGCGACCGCCGTCAGCCCGCGCTGACCCATCGCGGCATCGAAGGCGTCGCGCCGGTTGTTGCGCTGCGCCGCGCTTAAATGGCCGCCGACATAGCCGATTGCGCGGTGCCCCAGGTCGACCAGGTGGTCCACCGCCAGCTTCATGCCCAGCATGTTGTCCGGCAGCACGGCGACGTTGCCGGGCAGGTCCCGGTTGATCAGCACCAGCGGCACCTGGCGTTGGTGGGCCAGCTCGGCTCCCGGATCGTGTTCGTCGAAGGCGCTGGTCAGCAGCAGCCCGTCCACCCGCCGTGCCACCAGCGCGCGGACCAGGCCCGCGGATCTTTCGCGCAGAAAGCCGGTGTCGGCGACTATGGCGCCAATGCCCGCGGCGTCCAGCGTCTGCGCGGCGCCGGCGATGATCGGCGCATAAACCGGGTTGCTCAGCCCCGGCACCAGGATACCGACCAGGCGCGAGCGGCCGGACCGCAGGGCGGAGGCTGCGGCATCGGGCCGGTAGTCCAGCCTGGTCGCCGCCTCGATGATGCGGGTCCGGGTGTTCTCGCGGGCCATGTGGCTGGTCTGGACGTTCAGCGCGCGGGAGGCTGTGGCTACATGCACGCCGGCGGCATCCGCTACGGCGCGGAGTGTTGCAGTCATCCGTTCTCTCAGAGGCTGTGGGCGATGCTTGCGCAGCAAACCTATGAATAAATTAATTATTACACATTGCAATGTTTCATTTCAGGCGGTAACGCGCTTTTCCGCGGCGAAGCATGCCAACAGGGGCGGCAGCACCAGCATTACGCAGGCCAGCTTGTAGACCAGCGACACGAACAGCAGCACGCCCATGCTGGCTGTGCCGGGATGGGGCGACACGGCCAGGGCGCCAAAGGCCGCGGCGTTGGTTATGGCGGAGAAAATGACACCGCGATTGAGCGGGCTGGACAGCACCCGCCGCTCCCCCCGCACCCAGGCGGCGACGTAGTAGATGTCGTAGGCGACGCCCAGGCCAACCAGCAGCGGCATGGCGATGATGTTGGCCAGGTTGAGCTCCGGCCCCCACAGCACGCAATGCGCCAGCGTCAGAAGTCCGGCCAGCATGAGCGGCGCCAGGGCGAGGAGCGCCAGCCGCACGCTGCGCAAATCCACCAGCAGCAGCACGATCACCAGCACCAGGGCGATGCCGCCCGCCAGCAGGAAGGCATGCTGCACGGTGGCCGAGGATGCCTGGGCGGAAACCGCGGCCCCGGTGGCGGTCGGCGCCTCGCGCTGCACCGCGGCGCCGAAGTGCCGCAGCGCCTCTGCATCCTGGCCCAGGGCACGGGGTGCCACTTCAACCCGGGCGCGGCCGTCGGCGCTGATCCACTGAGCGCGCAGGTCCTCGGGGAGGGATTCGACCGTGACCGCGCGCGCGGCCAACAAGTTGTCCACCTGGCGCAGCGTGGCTGCCAGGCCAGGCAGCAGCGCCTCCGCCAGCGCGTTGCGGGCGGCAGGCGGGGCGGAGGCAAGGGCGACGAAGGCCGCCCCCAGGCGGCGCGCGTCTCGGGCCGCGGCAGCCTCGCCCGGCGCCATCCGCAAGGCCAGCCCGGCGCGCGCCAGGGCAGCGGCGACGGCCGCGTCATTGGGCGGCGCCCCGGGCGGGGTGGCCAGGGCGGGGCCGATCAGCCCCGCCGCATCCTCGATGAGCAGAAGCTTTTCAGCCTGCTCCGCGGGTACGAAGCTGGCCAGGGTCAAAGCCCGGCCGACCTCGGGCAGCGCCTCCAGACGGGTCGCGAGCGCGCGGGCGGCGTCCAGGCCCGGTACCAGAACATCCAGCGTGTTGGGATTGGTGTCCGCGCTGCGCATCAGCTCGCGGTAGGTGCTGACCGATTCCTTGGTCGGGTCGCGCAGGTTCAGCGGGTCGGTGTCGAAGCTCAGCCAGGGCAGGGTGGCGGCGCAGGCCAGGGCCAGCAGCGCCGCGGCGGCCACCACGGCGCGGGCGTGCCGCAGCAGCCAGGCATCGAGCGGCCGCAGGGCGGCGTAACCGACCTCGCGCGCTTCGGCCCGGGGGGCGGCCAGCAGCAGCAGCGCCGGCAACAGCGTCATCGCCATGAACCAGCCGATCAGCATGCCCGCGCCCGCGATGAGCCCAAGCTCGCTCACGCCCAGATATTCGGTCGGGATGAAGGCCAAAAAGCTGATGGCGCAGGCCGCTGCCGCCAGCGTCATGCCAGGCCCCGCGATGCGGGCGGCGGCCAGCAGGGCAGGGGCCAGGGCACCGGCGGCCTGCCGCTCCGCCCGGTACTGCACCGCGTATTGAATGCCGAAATCCACGCCGAGGCCGATGAACAGCACGGCAAAGGCGATCGACAACGGGTTGAAATGCCCCACCGCCAGCACGCCGAACGCCGCAGTCCAGGTCAGGCCGCACACCACCAGTGCCAGCAACGGCCAGATCAGCCGCCAACTGCGCAGCGCCAGCCACAGCAGCAGCGTAGTCAGCCCCAGCGACAGCGCGACATTCTCGACGGCACCTTCGGACAGGGTAGCGAATTCCTCGTCGGCCATCGGGATGTTGCCGGTGATGCGGATGCGCAATCCGGCGAAGGAGAGCGTGGCGGCGGCGGCGCGGATCGCCTCGGTGGCCGAGGCACCGGCCTCCAGCGAGGCGAAATCCAGCACGGGCTGCGCCAGGACGAAGCGGCGCGTCTCCAGCGCGCCTGGGGTGCGGCCGGTCATCATCCGGGTCCAGTCCGGCTCGACGACACGGGTTGCCAGCGCCGCTTCCGCAGCCTGCAGGAAGGCCTGCAGCGGGCTGGCCAACTGGTCCAGGCTGGCATCGCCGCGGGCCACCCCCTCCATCGCGGTGCGCAGCAGGTCGGCCACGCCGCGCAGCGAAGGGTCGGCCGCCAGCGAGCCGATCAGGGGTTGCGCCTCGATCAGCCGCTCCGTCAGGTCGCGCACCTCGGCCAGCGGCAGGAACAGGGCCGCCTGGCGCTCGAAGAACGGGCCGGAATCGGGGCGGCGGACGTTGCGGAACAGGTTGGGCTGGGCCCGCAGCATCTCCGCCAGCGCCTCGGCCGCGCGGTCCGCGATGGCGGGCGCCGAGGCGTCGACCACCACGGCGATGACGTCGATCCGGTCGGGGAAGGCCGCGTCCATGGCGCGTTCATCGATCCGCCAGGAGAGGTCCTGCGGAAACAGGCGGGTGACGTCGGAGTTCAGCCCGAAGCGGGTTGCCGCGATCCAGCCGGCGGCGAGAGTGAGCGCCATGAACAGCGCCACCACCAGGCGCGCATGCGCCAGGCTGGCAGCAACCAGGGCCGCCACCGCGCGGGCCAGCGCGGCGTCAAGCCTCACGGTAGAGGATCAGCAGGCCCGAGATGAACACCAGGCAGCAGGGCCAGACCCAGCGCGCGACCCGCGCCTCACGCGTGCCATCGCCGCGCAACTCCAGCCACCGGGCGCAGGCGGCGATGACGGCGGCCGCACCCAGCGGCAGGTGCGACAGTTCGACGAGCAACGCCTCGCGCACATTGGCGATGGCGTGGGTGTGCGCCAGCAGCAGGAAGCCGCCTAAGGCCATGGCGATGGGAAAGACATAGGCGGCTGGCCCGCGCTTGCCGCGGAGTGACGAAGTTTTTTCTTCGCGCAACCGCACGCTCCATTCCGAAATGGCGAAGACCACGACCAGCAGCGACAGCAATTTGTGCTGCAGCACCTCCGGGTCGCGCAGCGATTCGAGGAAGCCGATGTCGCCCAGCGGCCACGCCTCGGGGTCGCTGCGCATGAACAGGAAGGCGGCAAGACCCATGAATAGCAGCGGCCAATGCCGCGCCCAGGGCACCCTGCGCGTGGCATCGAGCAGCGCCACCAGCCCGACCGCCAACACCACGAAGCCGGACATGTGATGGTTGTACTCGCTCCAGGCGATGTCGAAGGCGTTGCGGGGCGGCAGGAAGCCTTCGCCGGGAATAAAGGCCTGCGGGCGCTCGCTCTGCGTCCGCGCCCGCCATTCCGCGTCGAGCTGCGCCTGCAGGGCGGGAATGCCGAGGTCGCTGTGGCTGGGCGAGGCCAGGCGCGGCGCGTGCGGCACGGCACGCTCGGCGATCTCGGCCCAGGTGACGCGGTCATCGGGCAGGTCGGCCGCCGGCGGCACCGCGGTCAGGGAGGCGGCGATGCCGAAGATGCAGATGCCGATGATCAGTTCGCATTCCACGAAGCGACGCAGCCGCGGCAGGAAGCCGCCGGCTTGGGCGAAGCGGTGCAGCAGCAGCCAGTTTGCCAGCCCAAGCAACAGCAGCGCGCTGAACAGCACGGATTTGGTGGCGCTCATGGCGCCGTAGGCGGTGCCGTAGATCGCCTCGGGCGACTGCACGTAGCCCAGGTAGTAGCCCACCACGCCGGCCACGATGCCGCCCACGCCGGCCACCGCCAGAACCGAATAGCGCGCGCCCACTGCCTGCGCCGCCGCCACGCTCCACTTCAGCCGCAGCGCCAGCAACAGCGCCGGCAGCCCGCCAAGCCACAGCGCCGCGCCCGCCTGGTGGACAAAAGTCGCGGCCAGCATCGGCAGGCGGTCCTCCACGCGTGACATGGCATGGCTGCCAGATACGGCGGCGACGAGCAGCAGCAGTGCCAGCGCCAGCAGTGGCAGTGCCGGCGGCACCGCGCGCCTCGCCAGCATCAGCGCCAGTGCGGCACAGGCCATGACGCCCAGCGCACTCAGCACGAAGCTGGCGCCCAGGGCCCGGCTGACCGGCAGCTCCAGCGTGCCGATCAGCGCCACCGCCCCCAGCCCGGCGGACAGGGCCACGGCGCCAAGCGTCAGCCAGCCGCCCCAGAGGATGGCGCGCCGGGCGGCACCGATCAGCATGGCCCCTTCGGACGGCGACAGCCGGCGCGACAGCGGTACGGCCAGCAGGCCCAGGAATGCGATGGCGCCCACCAGCACGCTGCGCGCCATGAGTTCCCCGGCATGCAGCACAACGGACAGGAAGCCATAGAGGTCGAGAAACAGGTCCAAGGTCGGCTCAGGCGGTGACGGTGAAGGCGATGTCGCCGCGGGTGATATGTCCATCCAGCGCCAGCACCTGCCACCTGATCCTCCAGGCGCCCGGGGCGAGGGGCGCGGTCAGGCCGTGCAACCCGGTGGCGGGGGAGTCTTCGGCGATCGGCACCCGCACCTCATCCGCCGTGCCGCCGCCCCCCAGCCGCACCGGTGCCACGGCGAGCTGGCTGCGGGCATGGTCCAGCCGGCTGTTGAATGCCAGGCGCACCTGCACCGGGCCGGCGGCGATGCTTGCGCCGGGGGCCGGGCTGGACTCCCGAATTATGGCGTGCGCCTGCGCGGCAGCGGCAAGCAGCGGCGCGGCCAGCAAGGCGCGGCGAAGGGGTGAGAGCGGCATGCGGCGCAAACTATGGGCGCCGCGCCGGGGTGTCCACCATGCCTTCGCGCGCGGAATTTGCGCGGTCAGGACCGGTAATTGGCCACGCACCCCTGCAACCAATCGCCAACAACGGCTATTGAGCCTCGCAGAATGAGCGACGCTCCCCCCCCCCAGGCTTCCCTGCCACCCGTGGCCGAGCATGG
>JACMRO010000502.1 GCA_014376425.1 Rubritepida sp. | reverse complement strand
CGAACAAGGTCCGGTCGACGCGGTGCTGGACACGCCGCGCCATCCCTACACGCATGGTCTGATCGGCAGCGTGCCCAGCCGCAACCAGCGCGGCGTGCCGCTGCGGCAGATCCCCGGCACCACGCCCAGCCTGCTCTCGCTCCCGCCCGGCTGCGCGTTCAAGACAAGGTGCGAGCATGCCGATGCGGCCTGCGAAGTGATGCCCGACCTGCTGCCGCTCGAACCCCTGCGCTTTGCACGCTGCGTCCACCCCCATGTCTGAACCGATCATCGCGCTGCGCGGCATCACCAAGCGCTTCGAGAAGAAGCTCGACATTGCCGGGCGGCTGCTCAAGCGCCTGGGCGCGCCGGTGCGGGAGGAGATCGTGCACGCGGTGGACGGTGTGGACCTGGCGATCGCGCAAGGCGAGGTGGTCGGCCTCGTTGGGGAATCCGGTTGCGGCAAATCCACGCTGGGCCGCATGGTCGCCGGCATCATGACGCCCAGCGAGGGCGACATGTTCTGGCGCGGCACCAACACGAAGGCGCTGCCGGCGGCTGCGGCGCGCGAGGCCAAGCTGCGCACCCAGATGATCTTCCAGGACCCTTACGCCAGCCTGAATCCGCGCATGAAGGTCGAGATGATCGTGGGTGAGGCGCCGCTGTTCCACGGCATGACCGACCGCGCCGGCTGGGCCGGTTACGTCGATGCGCAGCTGCGCCGCGCCGGGCTCGACCCGTCCTTCAAGTCGCGCTACCCGCACCAATTCTCGGGCGGCCAGCGGCAGCGCATCGGCATCGCCCGCGCGCTGGCCGTGCAGCCCGATTTCATCGTCTGCGACGAGGCGGTGGCCGCGCTCGACGTATCGATCCAGGCGCAGATCCTCAACCTGTTCATGTCGCTGCGGCGCGAGCTGGATCTGACCTACCTGTTCATCAGCCACGACCTCGGCGTGGTGGAGCACCTCTCCGACCGCGTGGTCATCATGTATCTCGGCCGGGTGGTGGAACAGGCGCCGGCCACCGAGGTCTTCGCCCGCGCCAATCATCCCTACACGCAGTCGCTGCTGGCGGCGGTGCCGCGGATCGAGGCCCGCAAGCGCGCCTTCAATGTCGTGCAGGGCGAAATCCCCTCGCCGCTGGCGCCCCCCCCGGGATGCCATTTCCACCCGCGCTGCCCGCATGCCTTCGAGCGTTGCAGGGTGGAGCGGCCAGCCCTGCGCGAGATCGCGCCCGGGCATCTCAGCGCATGCCACCTGAACGGATAGCGCCGCCCTACCGCGCGCAATGGCAAAGCCCGGGGCTGGTTGGCGCATTCCTCGCCGGCCGCGATGCGGCGACAGACCCACTCTGGCCGGCCAGCGGTGCGGCCGATGCCGCCGAATACGCCCGCTGGGCCGATCACCTCTGCGGCATGGCCTGCCTGCAGATGGCGCTGGCGGCGCGTGGCCATGACCTGCCGATCCATAGCCTGCGCCGCGCGGTGCAGGCGCATGGCGGCTATATCGAGACGCCTCAGGGCATTCGCGGCCTCATCTACGCCGGCGCCGTCGACTGGCTGCACGGGCAGGGTGCCACCGCCCTGGACGTGGCGGCGGATACGCTGCCCGGCGAGGGCATGTTCATCGCGTCCGTCCACCCCGCCATCCGCCGGCCCGGCCAGCCGCCGCCCGGAACCGGCGGCCACCTGGTCCTGGTCTTCGGCCGCGACGCCCAAGGCCGGCTGCGCTTCCACAACCCGTCGGGCGACAGCGCGGCCACGCAGCTCGACGTGCGGCTCAGCCCCGCGGCGTTCGGCGGATTCTTCGCCGGCCGCGGCATTCGGTTGCGGTGGTAGCGGCGCGGCGCCATCCTGCCGCCATGCCCATTCTCCTGCTCGCGCTGCTCCTCACTGCCTGCGCCCCGCCCAGCGCCGACCAGGCCGAACGCGACCAAAGGCCGAGGGGCCCGACCGTGAGTATTGGCGGCGGCCTGGGCACCTATGTCGGCGCCGGCAGCCGCTGATCCCTTGCGGCGACGAGAAACGCCGCCAGCGCCACCACCCCCACCAGCGCCAGCAACGGCGCCACCAGCCCGTAGCCGCCGCCCCATTGCCAAAGCAGCGCCAGCAGCGACGGTGCCAGAGCCCGCGGCAGCACCGCGGTGGCGCTCAGCGCGCCGGTGATGGCGCCGTAGCCGTCCCGCCCCAGCAGCTCCGCCGGGGCCGCGGCGCGCACGATGGTCATCAACCCATCCGCCATCGCCCAGCACAGCACGAAGCCCAGCAGCAGCCACGGATCGGCGCCGCCCAGCGCCAGCCAAGCCAGGCCCACCGGCAGCAAGGCGGCTGCGAACACCCCCACCTGCAGCACCCGCACCCGGTTGCCCAGCGCATAAAGCAGCGCTCGCGCCGCCACCTGGAATGGCCCGTGCAGCGCCACCAGCGTCAGCACCCAGCCCTCTGCGATGCCGCGCTCACGCAGCAGCAACAGCAGATGCGCGCCCAGCCCGACGCCGATGAAGGCATGCGCAGCCAGGCAGACTGCCAGGCCGATGAAAGCCGGCTTTCGCAACACCGGCCCCAGCGCCACCGCCACGGCCGACTGCACGCCAACGCGCGTGCGGGGCAGCCCCCATAAGGCCAGCGGTACCGGCAGGGCCTGCAAAACGGCCAGCGCCACCAGCGCACCGCGCCAGCCGAAAGCCTCGACCAGCCAGGCGACCAGCGGCACGAAGACGGTGCCGGTGAAGCCGGTGATGAAGGTCAGCGCCGTGATCGACCGCACCGGCTGCCGCGCCGCCGCCATCATCAGCGCCATGGCCGGCCCCCAAAGGGCCAACGCATGTACCAGCCCCAGCCCGAACCAGACACAGTAGAGGCCCGCCAGCCCGTCGACCTGGCTCCAGGCGAGCAGCAGCGCGGCGCCCGCCAGGCCGCCCCAGGCGATCGGCCCGCGGCCACCATGGCGATCCACCAGGCGCCCGACCGGCACCGCCACGATCCCCGACACCAGCAGCCCGAGCGTGAAGGCGCCGGCCACCGCGGCGCGGGGCAGGGCGAGCGCATCCTCCATCGGCCCCAGCAGCAGGGCGAAAGGGGTGAACAGCGTGCCCCAGCCCACCATCTGGGTCGCCGCCACGCACCAGATCAGGCGGCGGTCGGACGGGATGGGTTCCGCCGCGCCGGTTGCGGGCCGGGCCCGGCCAGGACGCGGGGTGGGCATCACACCGCAAACTGTTCGGCGATGATGCGTTCGGAGAGGTTACGGTCGGGGTCGAACAGCAGCGTCAGGGTGATCGACCGATCCTCCCGCACCTCGACGCGGCGCACGTCGCGCACTTCGGTGTAGTCGGCCACTGCGGCGACCGGTCGCTTCTCTGGCTCAAGGACCTCGAACACCACCCGTGCCTCGCTGGGCAGCAGCGCGCCGCGCCACCGCCGGGGCCGGAAGGGCGAGATCGGCGTCAGCGGCAGCAGGTTTGCCGATAGCGGCACGATAGGCCCCTGCGCCGACAGGTTGTAGGCGGTGCTGCCGGCCGGCGTGGAGATGAGGATGCCGTCGCAGGCCAGCTCCGCCAGCCGCTCGCGGCCGTCGACAATGATCCGCAGCTTGGCGGTCTGCCGCGTCTCGCGCAGCAGCGAGACCTCGTTGATGGCCAGTGCGGCATGGGTGGCGGCCGCGGTATGCGCCCGCATCCGCAGTGGATGGAGGTTGGCCGATTGCGCGGCGGCCACGCGCTCGAACAGCTTGTCCTCGGTGTAGGCGTTCATCAGAAAGCCGACGCTGCCGCGGTTCATCCCATAGACCGGCAGGTTACGGCCGAGATAGCGATGCTGCGTCTCCAGCATGAAACCGTCGCCGCCCAGAGCGACGAGCGCCGTCGCCTGTTCGGGCGCGCAATCGCCATACAGGGTGACGAGGCGCTGCCGGGCCGCCTGCGCCATCTCGGTGGCCGCGGCCAGGATGGCGATGCGCGGGCCGGTGGCGCTCAATGCGGCGCGCGCCCGGCCTTCTGGCCCGACGCCGCGCGGCCGGCGTCATCCCTGTCTCCGCGTCCGGCGGCGTCCATGTCCGCACGCCCGGCGGCATCCATGTCCACGCGCCCGACGGCGTCGATGCCCACGCATCCGCTGGCATCCATGTCTCCGTGCCTGACGGCGTCGATGTCCACACGCCCGGCGGCATCCATGTCCACGCGCCTGGCGGCGCGATGCTCCAGCACCGGCATGTCCCGCCGCACCCGGGCGGTGACCGCGGGGTCGATCCGCGCCGTCGCCCAGCCCAGCCCGTCGCTGCATTTCGCCACCACATGCCCCCACGGATCGGCGATCAGCGAATGGCCGTAGACATGCCGCGTCGCCCCGCGCTCCTCATACCCGCCCCAGCTTGCCGCCGCCACGATCCAGCATTGCGTCTCGATCGCGCGGACCTTGAGCAACGGTTCCCAATGGTCGCGGCCCGTCTGCAAGGTGAAGTTGCTGGGGACGAAGATCACCGCGGCGCCGAGCTTTCGCAGCGCCAGATATTGCTCGCCAAAGCGCATGTCGTAGCAGATCGTCAGGCCAAACACGGTATCCCCCAGCCGGCAGGTCACCAGCCGGTCGCCCGCACCATACAACGCGCTCTCGCGGTAGCCGGTGCCGTCCGGGCTGGTGATGTCGAACAGGTGGATCTTGCGGTAGCGGGCGATCTCAGTGCCGGTGCGGTCGAACATCACCGTGGTATTGAACAGCGTGTCCGGCCCGCGCTCGATGATGCTGCCGCCATGCACCGCCACACCCTGCCGCGCCACCTCGCGCATGAACTCGTAGGCCGCACCGCCCATGCCACCTGGCTCGGGCAACACCTCCGCCGCACGCTCCCGCGCCTCGCGGCCGCCACCCAGGTTGGTCCAAGTCTCCGGCAGGCTGACCACGTCTGGCCGGTCCGCCGCCAGGGCCGCCCCGATCAGGCCCCTCGCCTGCTCGATATTGGCCAGCTTGTCACTGCCCTGGTTCATCTGAACGACACTGATGCGCATGGCCGCATGAAGCGCCGGCAGGGCGGCGGCGTCAAAGGGGTGCGGCGCGGGCTGCCCGGGGGAGGGCTTTGCCCTCCCCCGTACCCCCACCCACCAGGGGCGACCCGCCCCTGGACCGTGGATAAGTTGGGGGCTGGGGGAGGGGGCTGGCGCGCCTATTCCGAGGTCCCCACCGCCCCCTCCCCCAGCCCCCAACCTCCTGGGTTCCAAGGGCCTTTCGGCCCTTGGTGGATGGGGGGTACGGGGGGAAGGCAAAGCCTTCCCTCCGGGCGGCCAGCACCCCCCTCTTCAATGCGCCGTCGCGCCTGCTGCCCGCACCACGGGGCCCCATTTGGCTTCTTCGGCGATCATGAAGGCGTGATATTCGGCCGGGCCGGCGGGCCAGGGTTCGGCGCCGAATTCGCGCAGGCGGGTGATCGTGGCGGGGGCGGCCAGGGCGCGCAGGACGGCCTGGGCCAGGCGGTCGATGATGGGGCGCGGTGTGGCGACGGGGGCGGCCAGGCCGTACCAGCTGGAGACGTCGAAGCCGGGCACGCCGGCTTCCTGCATGGTCGGCACATCGGGGAATTGCGACCAGCGGGTGGCGGGGCTGACGGCCAACGCGGTGAGCAGCCCGGCGCGGACCTGCTGGGCCGAGGCGGGGGCGTTGTCGATGGCGAACAGGACCTCGCCGGCCAGCACCGCCAGCATGTTGGGCGCGGTGCCGCGATAGGGCACGTGGGTGAGTTCGACGCCGACCATCTGCCCGAACATGACGCCGCCGAGATGCGAAGAGGTTCCCACGCCGGCCGAGCCGAAGGTCGCCGCGCGCGGATTGGCGCGGATGAAGGCAATGAGGTCGGCCACGCTGCGGATGCCGCGCGACGGGTTCACGATCATGCAGTTGGGCAATGAAGCAATGCGCGCCACACCGGCCAGGTCGCGATTCGGTTCGAAGCCGCCTGGGCGGCGGTGCAGGTGCGGGCCGATGCCGTTGCTGGCGATGTGGTTGATGAAGAAGGTGTAGCCGTCGGGCGCGGCGGCGCCGCAGATTTCGGCCGCCAGCATGCCGCCCGCGCCGGGCCGGTTGTCGAGCCAGAAGCTGTGCGCCAGGCTTTCGCGCAGGCTGGGTTCCAGGCAGCGCATCAGGATGTCCGAGGCGCCGCCGGCAGCGCCGCCGACCAGAACGCGCCATGGCTTATCCGGCCAGGTCGGTTGCGCCAGGCCCAGCCCCGGCAGGGCCAGTACCGGTAGGGTCAGCCCGGCCAGGGTCAGTGCAGTGCGGCGGGCGAGTTTGGGCATGGGGTTCCTCCGTTTTCGGCAGGCTGCGGCGCGCGGTGGCGGGCTGACAAGCAAAACCTTGGGGATCGCCTGTCGGCCCGAAACGGCATATCGATGGTGCCTCAAACGCCCAGGAGCCCCAGCATGGACCACATCCTGATCGCCGGCGCCGGCCCGGTCGGCATGGTGGCGGCGAGCTGCCTGGCCGATGCCGGTGTTCGCGTCACCATCCTGGAGCAATCGCCCGACCTGCCGGACGACCTGCGCGCCAGCACCTTTCACCCGCCGACGCTGGACATGCTGGAGCGGTTCGGCGTGGTGCCGGCCATGATCGAGCAGGGCCTGGTCTGCCGGCAATGGCAGGTGCGCGACCGCGCGCGCGGCGTGATCGCGACTTACGATCTGGGCGTGCTGCGTGACGACACCAACCACCCCTACCGGCTGCAATGCGAGCAATGGCGGCTGACGCGGATGCTGCGCGACCGGCTGGCCACGAACCCCGACGTGACCTTCTGCTACGGCGCCACGGTGGCTGGCGTGACGCAGGATGGCGATGGCGTTGACGTGGCGCTGGAGGATGGCGAGGTGGTGCGCGGCGCATGGCTCATCGGCGCCGACGGTGCCCGCAGCGCGGTGCGCAAGGCGCTGGGCGTGGCGTTCGAAGGCATGACGATCCCGGAGGTGTTCCTCACCCTCTCCACCAGCTTCCGCTTCGAGCAGGCGATCCCCGACCTGGCGAATATCGCCTATATCAGCGACCCGGATGAATGGTTTGTGCTGCTGCGCACCGCGGGGCTTTGGCGGTTGCTGCTGCCGACCCAGCCCAGCGAGACCGAGGAAGGCATGCTGCGCGCCCAGCGCATCGAGGAACGCATGCAGGGCGTGCTGCCCACCGGCGTGCCCTATGACGTGCGGCACCGCACCGCCTACCGCGTGCATGAGCGGGTGGCGGAGAAATACGTCGTCGGCCGGGTGATGCTGGCGGGCGACGCCGCGCATGTGAACAACCCGTTGGGCGGAATGGGGATGAATGGCGGCGTGCACGACGCCTTCAACCTGGCGGCCAAGCTGATCGAGGTGCTGCGCGGGGCGGATGCGGCGCTGCTGGGGCGCTATGAGCGGCAGCGCCGCAAGGTGGCGGTGGAGGTCGTGCAGCAGCAGGCGCTGCGCAATCGCGCCAACATGAACAACCGCGACCCCGTGAAGCGCGAGGCGGCGTTCGCCGAGATGCGGGCCACGGTGTCGAACCCGCGGAAGCACCGCGAATTCCTGCTGCGCGGCTCGCTCATTCAGTCATTGCGGGACCTGGAGAACGTTGCATGACGCACCCCGAGGAAGCCATCTACCGCGCCCAGGGCATGGGCCATTCCTCCGGCATCGGCGCCGCGCCGGCCCTGGTGCTGGTCGATTTCGTCGTGGGCTTCGCCGACCCCGCACATTTCGGCGGCGGCAATATCGGTCCTGCCATCCAGCACAGCATCGCCCTGCTGGCGCATGCCCGCAAGCGTGGCTGGCCGGTCGCCCACACCCGCGTCGTCTATGCCGATGACGGCAGCGATCATGGCGTCTTCACCATCAAGTCGCCCTCGCTGAAAAAGCTGACGGAGAGCTCCGTGCTGTCGCAGATCGTGCCTGAATTGCCCCCGATCGCGGGTGAGCTGGTCGTACGCAAGCGCGGCGCCAGCGCATTTTTCGACACCCAACTCTCCGGCTACCTGCGGATGCGGCGGGTGGACACGCTGATCGTGGCGGGATGCACGACATCGGGCTGCGTGCGGGCCACGGTGATCGACAGCATGCAGCATGACTTCCGCACCATTGTCGCGTTGGATTGCGTCGGCGACCGGGCGATCGCGCCGCATGAGGCCAACCTGTTCGACATGCGGCAAAAATACGCGGACCTGATGACCAATGCCGAACTCCTGGCTCTATGATGCGCTCGATCATTTTGCCGAAAATAATCGATTGGACGGCGGGCTGACAGAAGGGCATGGTTCGGCCAACAAACCGGGGATCAGTCATGAACGTCGAAGTGAAATGCCCAATGGGCGGCGGTAAGGTGGATGGCGCCGCCGTGCTGTTCGAGATGACCAACCGGCTGTGGTGGCCAAACCAGCTCGACCTCTCCGTATTGCACCAGAACGGCCCGCAGCTCGACCCGATGGGCGACGGCTTCAACTATGCCGAAGCCTTCAAAAGCCTTGACCTGGCCGCAGTGAAATCCGACATCTTCGCGCTGATGACCGACAGCCAGGATTGGTGGCCGGCCGATTACGGCCATTACGGGCCGCTGTTCATCCGCATGGCCTGGCACGCCGCCGGCACCTACCGCATCGGCGACGGCCGCGGTGGCGCGGGCTCGGGCACGCAGCGCTTCGCGCCACTGAATTCCTGGCCCGACAACGCCAATCTCGACAAGGCGCGGCTGCTGCTGTGGCCGATCAAGCAGAAATACGGCAGCAAGCTGTCCTGGGCGGACCTGCTGGTCCTGGCCGGCAATTGCGCGCTCGAGTCCATGGGCTTCAAGACCGCGGGCTTCGGTGGCGGCCGTGCCGACATCTGGGAGCCGCCGGCCGATATCGACTGGGGGCCGGAGCGTGAATGGCTGGGCGTCAGCCCCTACAGCGGTGACCGCGACCTGTCGCACCCGCTGGCTGCCGTGCAGATGGGCCTGATCTACGTCAACCCCGAAGGGCCGAACGGCAGTCCCGACCCGATGGCCTCGGCCCGTGACATTCGCGAAACCTTCGCCCGCATGGCGATGAACGATGAGGAGACGGTGGCGCTGATCGCCGGCGGCCACACCTTCGGCAAGACGCATGGCGCCGCCAGTCCGGACGAGTATGTCGGCCCCGAACCCGAGGGCGCGGGCATCGAGCAGCAGGGCCTGGGCTGGCGCAACAGTTTTGGCACCGGCTCGGGCGTCCACACCATTACCAGCGGCCTGGAAGGCGCCTGGACGAAGGAACCGGCGAAGTGGGATGCCGACTACTTCCACAATTTGTTCGAGTTCGACTGGGAACTGACCACCAGCCCCGCCGGCGCCAAGCAGTGGACGCCGAAGAACCCCGAGGCGCAGGGCACCGTGCCCGACGCGCATGACCCCAGCCGCCGGCACGCGCCAATGATGCTGACGACCGACCTGGCGTTGCGCGTCGACCCCGCCTACGAGGCGGTCTCCCGCCGCTTCCACGCCGACCAGGACGCCTTCGCGCACGCCTTCGCCGAAGCCTGGTACAAGCTGACGCATCGCGACATGGGGCCACTCAGCCGGCTGCTGGGTGCCGACGTGCCGGCCGAACCGCGCATCTGGCAGGATCCGCTACCGGCGGTCGATCACCCGCTGATCGATGCGGCCGACATCGCCGCGCTGAAGCAGCAGATCCTGGCCTCGGGCATCTCCGTTGCGCGCCTGGTGACCACGGCCTGGGCTTCGGCCTCGACCTTCCGCGCTTCCGACAAGCGGGGCGGTGCGAATGGCGCGCGCATCCGCCTGGCGCCGCAGAAGGACTGGGCAGTCAATGAACCGGCCGAGCTGGCCCGGGTCATCGCCACGCTGGAAGCCATTCAGCGCGGCTTCGGCAAGCCGGTGTCGTTGGCCGATCTGATCGTGCTCGGCGGCTGCGCGGCCATTGAACAGGCGTCGGGCAACAGCATCGAAGTGCCCTTCACCCCCGGCCGCGCCGACGCGACCCAGGACCAGACCGACGCCCACAGCTTCGCGCCGCTCGAACCCAAGGTCGACGGCTTCCGCAACTACGCCAGCGGTCAGCAGACCCGCTCGGTCGAGGAAGTGCTGGTGGATCGGGCGCAGCTGCTGACACTGACGGCACCGGAAATGACCGCGCTGTTGGGCGGGTTGCGGGTGCTGGGCGTGGGTGTGGGCAACGCCACCCACGGCGTGTTGACCCACGCGCCGGGCACGCTGAGCAACGACTTCTTCGTCAATCTGCTCGGCGCCATCACCACCGCGAAATGGGAGGCGGGCACGCAAGCCGACACCTTCGCAGCAAAGGACCGTCGGACCGGTGCGCAACTCTGGACCGGCACGCGCGTGAGCCTGATCTTCGGCTCCAACTCGCAACTGCGGGCGCTGGCCGAGACCTACGCCGCCGCTGACGCAAAGCCGGCCTTCATAACGGCCTTCGTCAAGGCTTGGACTAAGGTGATGAACCTGGACCGGTTCGACGTGGAAGCGTT
>JACMRO010000501.1 GCA_014376425.1 Rubritepida sp. | reverse complement strand
GGCCGCATCGAGCGCCGCGTCCAGCGCCGGGTAGTCGTCGTAGCCTTCGGCGCCGCCGGCGTAGTAGGGGTCCGGTCGCGGCGCGTTGTACGGACCGTCCTGGCGCAACCGCTGCGGCAGGTCCGGATTGGCGATGAACAACTTGCCGAAGGCGATGAAGTCGGCGCGTTCCTGCGCAACCGCGTCGATCGCGCTGTCGTGGTCGTAATCGCCATTAGCGATATAGGCGCCGTTGAAGATCTGGCGCAAGCGCTGGAAGTCGAATTTGCTCTTGCGATCTTCCACCACGTGCAGATAAGCCAGCCCATAGGCATTGAGTTGTTGCGTCACCGCTTCGAAGCTGGCCTGCGGTGCGCTGTCGGCGATGTCATTGAACGGGTTGACCGGCGACAACCGCACGCCGACCTGGCCCGGCGCCCACACTGTGAGCACGGTCTCGATCACTTCGCGCAACAACCGGGCCCGGTTCTCGATCGAGCCGCCATAGCCGTCCTCGCGCCGGTTGGTGCCGTCGCGCAGGAACTGATCGATCAGGTAGCCGTTGGCGGCATGGATCTCCACACCGTCGAAGCCGGCTTCCTTGGCGTTCGCAGCGGCGCGCCGAAAGTCCTCGATCAACGCCGGCATTTCACCGAGCTCAAGAGCGCGTGGCGTCTCGAACGGCTTCATGCCCTGCCCGGTGTAAATCTCGCCCGCCGGCCGCAGTGCCGAGGGGGCCACCGGCTTGCCGCCGTCGGCCAGGGTCAGCGGGTGCGAGATCCGACCCACGTGCCACAGCTGCAAGAAGATCTTGCCGCCGCGCTCGTGCACGGCGCGTGTCACCTCCTGCCAGCCGGCGATCTGCTCGGGGCTGTGGATGCCCGGCGTCTTCGGATAGCCCTGGCCTTGCGGCGTGATCTGGGTGGCCTCGGAAATGATTGCGCCGGCACTGGCGCGCTGGGCGTAATAGCGGGCGTTCAGGGCATGCGGCACGTTGCCGGTCGCCGCGCGGCTGCGCGTCAACGGCGCCATCACGATGCGGTTGGCCAGGGCGACGCTGCCCAGGACGGCGGGCGCGAACAGGGGGCTGGAGGAAGTCGAAGCGGATTGAGTCATTGGATCTCGGTGTGTGGGTGATTGCCAATTCCCAATTATATTAGACCGGTCGTCTAGTAACCGCAACCATTCGTCTTGTCCTTCCGGATCTCGGGGCATTCGCCGTGCCGCGGCAGGCGCCAGGCCTAGCCCGGCGAATTGCGCATGAAGTCCGCGGTCTGGAAAAAGCTGGTCTGCAAGCGGGTGCGCAGGTCTTCGGGCACGCCGGTCTCGCCCATTGCCTGGTCCATGCAGGCCAGCCATTGATCGCGCTCGATGACGCCAATTGAAAACGGCATGTGCCGCATTCGAAGGCGCGGATGGCCGAAGCGATCGGTGAAGTGCTGCGGCCCGCCCAGCCAGCCGCAAAGGAACCAGAACAAGTGCTGGCGCGCGCGCACCAGGTCGCTGCCATGGACTGCGCGCAGGGCGGCATATTCCGGTTGTAGGTCCATGAGATCGTAGAAGCGCTCGACCAGCGCCTTCACCTTTTCTTCGCCGCCGATCCATTCGAAGGGCGTGGCGAACTGCGGCTTTTCCTGGGTCTGCATCGGCTGATTGTCCCTCACGTCATCCCCGTGCTTCCCGTCATTCCCGCGCACGCGGGGATCCAGGGCATTCACTCAGAGGCCCGGCGCAGGGTTTCCACGACGGGGCGGTTCAACACCTCGCGCAGGCCCCACCAGCCGGCCGCCAGCGCCAGCACGGCGCCGGCGAGCGAGCCGAACAGCGGCAGCAGCAACGAGACCGTCCATTCGAACTCGAACACCCAGCGCGCCAGGCCCCAACCGACGGCCCCGGCCACCAGGCTGGCCAGGAAGCCGGCCAGCAAGCCGACACCCGCCAGCTCGGCCCGCTGCACCTGTCGCAGCAGGCTGGCGCGCGCACCGACGGCCCGCATGATCGCGTACTCGCGGGCTCGCTCCTC
>JACMRO010000500.1 GCA_014376425.1 Rubritepida sp. | reverse complement strand
CGGCGTGCCGGCATGAGCCTGCCCCATCGCCTGCGGCGTTTCCTGTGTGCGCAGCTGGGCAACCCCAGCCTGGCTGACGAGGCAATGCTGGACGCGCTGGAGATCATGGTCGCGCGGCGCCAGCCGATAACGCCACTGGCCGCCTTCCGCACCGCGCACCGCGTCGCCATTCGAATAACCCCCGCCTGGCCGGCGGGGGGCGAGCCAATGCGCCAGGCGCTCGGCGCACTGCCACCGGGCACCCGTTCCGCATTCCTGCTGCTGCGGCTGGAACGCTTCTCGTATACCGAAGCGGCCGACATCATGGACCTCTCGCCCGAAAGGGTGGCCGAGGAGGCGCGGGATGCTGCGGTGAGCATCCAGAAAATGCTGGTGCCCACCGGTGGCACGGCGGTGATCACCGATCACGACCAACTAACTGCCATGGACCTGGGCAACATCGCCGCCGAAGTGGGCTTCCACATCATCCGCGAGCCGCTGCCTTCGCAAAGCACCCTGGTCGGCCAGCCCGGCCCCATCCTCATCATCTGCGAAGCGGTGGATCAGGCAGGGCGCGACACGGCGCCGGCCATCGCCGAACTGGCGCAGCTCCATGACGCCGCGGTGCTGTGCGTCACAGCCTCCAACCGCAGCGATGCCTTCCTCAAGCAGGTGCCCGGCGCGCAGCTTCTGCGTAAGCCGTTCGAAACGGCCACCGCCATCCGCTGCATCCTCGATGCGGTGGCGGAGCATCGCTATTCAAGCATCGGCGCCCGCTTCCATAGGGAAGGTTAGGCACCAGCGCGCCCCCCGGTCGCCGTTCGCAATGACCGCCGATTTGCACGCACAGCGCTTCGACGATGGACAGGCTGAGCCCGGGATGGCCGGGGCGTTCCGGCGCGGGGTGGCCGCCGCCATCGCGGTAGACGAGCAGGGCGCCGGTGCCCTGGCGCTTCAGTTCGGTAGTGATCATCCACCACTAGCGCTGCCGAGCCCAGACCATCGGCCACCAGCGCCATCAGCGTCGCCTCACCCCCACGCGGTTTGGGCGGCAGACGGCCGGCCAGGCGGTTGTCAGTACTCTGATTGGCCGAGGCAGCGCATATCTAAACGCCTCTCACGTCGGACCGCTCGTTGCGGCCCACCATATACTCCCCAGGCTGGCGGCCAGGCGGCTCAGCGGGTCGTCGCATTGGGGGGACTCGTCAGTGCCATCGGCCAGCGTAAGGTCGATCGGGGCCTGATCCACCCGTGCCACCAAGCCGTCGAGCTGTGCCCGGCAGTTTGCCTCGGCTTGCGCGAAAGCCAACCGCACCTCCAGCGTGCGATCCTGCGCCACTCAGATTACGCTGCCTGAGACCAGCAGCGCGCGGAGCGTCGTGGCAAGCAGCGAGCCGATCATGGGACGGGTGTGGCGATCGCGACACCAGCGCAGCATGGTTCCAGGCCAACCCTTTATGGTTCACAAGGTTTCCTTTTCAGGGAATGTCAGCTGGTTGGAAACTTTCGGCCCGTCCGGCGTTTCCTCTTCATGTCCAGTCCCGAACCCTTTCCCTTTCCCTCCAAATCGCCACCCGAAACCCCGCCGCCCTCGGGCCCCGCAGAGGCGCCGCCCGCACCCGATCGGGCACCACCGCCGGTCCCGCCGCCGATGCAGGATCCAGCCCTCGACCCGACCGCAGTCGAACTTCCGCCCATGCCCGACGACACAGGCCTGCCCGGCCCCACACCCATGGAGGTGTGACGCCAACCGTTGTGAATTGACAACGAAAATGCGG
>JACMRO010000499.1 GCA_014376425.1 Rubritepida sp. | reverse complement strand
GCGGGATCGGCCGGATTAAAATCCTCGTAAGCATCCATCCGTGCGAGCAAATCGGCATCGAACCCCGGGCCTGCCCAATAGAGCGCGCCGGTTACCTCTCCCTCGCCGGCTACCAGCGCCGGAAACCAGCCCGCCGGATCGTGGATCGCGTAAAGCACACCCCCGGCCTGCGCGGTCCCCAGCAGTTCGAGCGCGGCGTGGATGGCCGCGGCCACCGGGTTGGGATTGCCCGCCACCAGCGTGCCGTAAAAGAACAGATGGTGTGGAACGACATCAACACACATTGCCGGCCTCTTCTGCTCTATACCGTGAGAACTGCCGAACAGTCTTGTGAATTTCGGCTTTATTTGCAATCCAGGGCATGAGCTTCTGTCAACGTTATCGGGATGCCATCTCATGAAATGTCTATCGATTTGCGTCGGCGTCTTGTTGACGGCCGCCGCCTCACCTTCACTCCACGCCCAATCGAGCGGTGGCCTGATCCGTATGCCCGGCGATGAGTGTCGAAACATTCCGTATCCACTCGATGCTTCGGTGGTCCTGTCCGCCGAGCAGGAAAAGGCGCTCCGCTGCTGGTTCGACTCTGGCAGCAACGATGCTGGCATCCGCCTCGTCCAGTCGTACATGGCAGAAAAACCAATCGACTATCCGAAGGCGGTTGCGGTGCTGAGCGTGCTGGTACGCGAATCGGTTCCGATATCGGGCTCGCTGGCGAGCAAGTCGCTCTCGGTGCGGCCGGTCAGCAGCACCAGGATTGGGTTCGGAGACAGCATCTCGCCGGCGGTCGAGCGGCAGCGCAGCCCACTGGCCGAGCGTATCCTCGCCCAGCTCTATATGGCGGGCCGGGGGGTCGACAAGAACCCGGCGGCCGCGCTTAAATGGATCAAGCGAGCCGAAAAGGGTGACGATCAGGTCGCACGGGAATTGCATCAGGAATGGCTCGCCAAAGGGTTGGTCGAGAAATAGCCCTTCGCGGCGCAAGGCGCACTTCACTCGCTGCGGGGTCAGTGCGCTCACGCCAGCGCGAGCACTGCATCCTCCAGCCGCGCCGGATCGCCCAGCGCCAGCACGTGGCCATCCGATCCGGCGTGAAGCGGATCGCCGTTCCAGTCGGCCATGGTTCCTCCTGCGCCTTCGACTACCGGCACCAGCGCCGCCCAGTCGTAAAGCTTCAGGTTCGCCTCGCACACCACGTCGAGATGCCCCGAGGCGAGCATTGCATAATTGTAGCAATCGCCGCCCATCACCATCCGCTTGTGGTCGGTTTTCGCCGCCAGCGCCATGAAATGCGCGCCATCATGATCGTCGAAATAGTGCGGCCCGGTCGTCGCGATCGCGGCATCGGAAAGGTCTCGGCATGCGCGGGTGCGCGCTTTCACGCCGTTGAGCGTGGTCGGCCGCCCCGCCCCACGCACCCAGCGTTCGCCCCGGATCGGGTGGAAGCGGGATGTCGCACCCACATTGAGATTGAAGCCGATCGGCCGGTTAGCCGGCCCCAGAGTGTAGCCCATCAGGGCGAAGATTTCGCCCTCATAGGCAGGCAGATCGCGGCCGTAGATGGTGCGCACCCGGCCCAGGATGGCGGTGGCCGGCAGGGACCCGGCGCCGTCCGTCACCTGCACCAGCGCGCCTAGCCGCGTTGCCCCGCCCGCGGCGGGCACGTCGGTGCTGGACCCCATTGCCTCCAGCGTGGCCGGCCGGCCGCGCAGACCGAGATTGCCGTAGGCGCCTTGCTGACCGATGCGGATGTCCTGCCGGGGTGCCACGCCCACCTGCAACTCGGTATCGAAGGCAGTC
>JACMRO010000498.1 GCA_014376425.1 Rubritepida sp. | reverse complement strand
GCGCCGGCCTGGCGGCGGGATGCCGAGTGCTAGGCTTCGCCCGTGACACGCCGGCTGCCGTGCTGGCGCAAGCCGGGGCCACGCCGGTCAACGATATGGCGCCCCTGCCGGCGTTGCTCGGCCTCTGCTAAGCTGAACACATGATGAAGCGCCTGATCCTGCTGGCCCTCTTTGCATGCTGGCCCGCCATGGCGCAGGAACCTTATCCCAGCCGGCCGCTGCAACTGCTCATCCCGTTCCCGCCTGGCGGCAACACCGACCTGATGGCCCGCGCGCTGCAGGCGGAGCTTAGCCGGGCGCTCGGCCAGCCGGTCGTCGGCATCAATCGCGGCGGCGCCGCCGGGGCGATCGGCGTGGCCGAGTTGCATCGCGCCCGGCCAGACGGGCTGACCCTCGGCATTTCCCCCAACAACGCCGTCACCACCCAGCCCTGGCTGCAGACCACCGCTTACGCGGCCAGCGAATTCCGGTATTTGTGCCAGGTCTATGACAACCCGCAGGTTCTGATCCTGGGCCGTGGCGCCCCCTTTACCGATGTTGCGGGGATGATCGCTTATGCGCGGCGTGGGCCGGAAGCACTTGCCTATGGCGCGCCGGGCGCCGGGAGCACCCAGCATATCCTGATGGCGCAGCTGCTGCGCGCCGCCGGGGTGGAGGGGCTGATGGTCAGCTTCACCGGCGCCGGGCCGATGGCGACGGCGGCGCTTGGCGGCCAGATCATGGCCTTCGTCGAGGCCGCGACCATTCCTGCCAGCACTGGCCTTACAGCGCTGGCGGTGCTGGCCCCACAGCGCATGGTGGCGCTGCCCGAAGTGCCGAGCATCGCCGAAGCCGGGTACCCGATGAACGGCAGTACCTATGGCGGGCTGCTGGCCCCTGCCGGCCTGCCCGATGCGATGGCCGCCACCCTGGAGCGCGCCTGCGGTGAGGCGGTGGCCAGTGAGGGCTTCCGCACCGCCGCCGACCGGCTGAACGCCGTGCCGGCCTTCCTGCCCGCCGCCGCCTTCCGCGCCCGCTTCCTGGCCGAGGCCGCCACCAATCGTGGCCTGCTGCGGGAGCTGGGACTGACCCCATGATCGAGGCGCTGGCACCCCTCTACCTCTGGACCAAATCCGTTCACCTGATGGCTGTCATGGCGTGGATGGCCGGGTTGTTCTACCTGCCGCGGCTCTACGTCTATCACTCCGACATTCCGACCGGGGGGGCGGAAAGCGCCAGATTCATGACGATGGAGCGGCTGCTGCTGCGCGCCATCATGAACCCGGCGATGATCGCCACCTGGCTACTGGGCATCGTGCTGGTGCTGACGCCCGGCGTGGTTAGCTGGACCTCTGGTTGGTGGTACGTGAAGTTACTGAGCGTACTGCTGATGACCGGCTTCCACATGCACCTGGCCCGTGCACGCCGGCAGTTTGCCGAGGATAAGCGGCTGCGCAACCAGCGCTATTGGCGCATCATGAACGAGGTGCCGACGCTGCTGATGACCACCATCGTGATCATGGTAAGCGTGAAGCCATTCTGATGAATGATTGACGACGGCGCCGGGCTTG
>JACMRO010000497.1 GCA_014376425.1 Rubritepida sp. | reverse complement strand
TGGCGCCGGCGGAACCGCCTGCGCCGCTGGTTGGGCGCATTTACCCCCCCTTCGCCGCCGCCCTGGCCGATCAGGGCGTGCGGCTGCGCCTGCTCGACCAGGGCGTCACGCCCATCGCCGGCCGGCCGGAGGAATTCGCCGCCTACCAGCGGCGTGAGAGCGCAAAATGGGGCGCCCTCATCGCCGCCCGCAACATCCGCGTGGGTTGAAAGCCCCCGCTACTTCCAACCGCTACTTCACCGGCCCGCGCGGCGGGAGCGGTGCCTTCACCGGCGACCGGGCGCCGCCGCGGCCGCTGCCAGGCGGGTCGTTCGGATCGTTGTCGGTCGGCCCGCTCGGCGGTGGGCGATTCCCACCGCGGCTACCGCCTGGCGGATCGTTCGGATCGGCATCGCTGGGCCCCTGCGGCGGCCGGTTGCCGCCGCGGCCACCACCGGGTGGGTCGTTCGGATCGGCATCGCTTGGCCCCTGAGGCGACCGGTTACCGCCGCGGCCGCCACCGGGCGGATCGTTGGGGTCTGCATCGCTCGGGCCTTGCGGCTGGTTGCCGCCCCGGCCACCCCCCGGCGGATCATTCGGGTCCGCATCCGACGTGCCGCCCGGCCGGTTGCCGCCGCCCCGGCCACCCCCCTGGCCGCCGCCCGGCGGATCGTTGGGGTCGGCATCCGAGGGCCCCTGCGGTCGCGAATTGCCGGGGTTGCCAGGACCGCTACGGCCGGCCCCCGGTTCGTCATTCGGGTCGCTGTCAGTCAGGCCGCTGCGGCCGCGCCCGGATTTGATGCCCTGGGCCGCAGCCCCGCCGCTGACCACTGCGGAGCCGCCGAGCACCGCGGCGGAGCCGCCAAGCACCGCGGCAGAGCCGCCAAGCGTTGCCACCCGCAGCGCCAGCAGGCGCCGACCAAGCTTGTTGTCTTCGTTCATTTGGGCGCTGGCCTTCTTCTTAAAGCGTCTTAATCATCGCAAAGCGGCATTACCGGGCGCAAGTGGCAACACCATGACGTTCATGTCACCCACCGCCAAGCTCTCGCCCTGCAGGCGCAGCAACGCCGCCTTGATAACGCCGCGACCGGCCAATCGTTCCGCCACCCGGGCGCCCCGCGCCAGTGCCAGCTGCACCAGCATGAGCGGCAGCGCACCCACCGCCACCGTCACCGGCAGGTCACCCAGGTCGCTGTCGGGGTCGATGCTGCCGGCGGGGCGGCGGGTGATGGCCGGGTGGTCGGCATCCACCGCATTGGCGATGACGGTCGCGGCCGCGTCGGCATCGGCGGCGCGGCCGGCCAGCACGGTCACCGCATCTGCGATCCCGCGCGAGAAGCTGCGGCCCGGCCAGCCCGAGGTAGCGATGCCGCCTACCCCATCGGCCGGGCCCAGCCGCGCAAGCGCATCCGCCCGGCCACCCGACAGGTCCGCGCACAGCCCTACCCGCAACGACGCGCCTGGCGCCAGGTACAGCGCGATGTCGCCGCCGTTGTTGACATGGGCGACGCGGACCGGATGTTCCACGATGCCCGCCAGCACATGCTCGGCCACCGCGCCGGCGACCGCGGCCATGGGCGTGATGTGCTCCAGACGGTGCGGCCAGCAGGCCTCGACCATGCGGCGGGCGACGGGGTGGCGCGGTCGCGGTGGCGTGTCGCCCAGCGGCGTGCGCAGCAACGGCAATTCACCGCACAGCGCCGCCAGTAGGCCGTGCAGCCGCAACCCCGCCGCGTCCTGCCCTGCGCGCACCGCGCCCGGTGCGCCCTCGATGCCGATGACTAGGCGGATCGGGCCATCCTCGATGCTCAACCGCCCATCGGGCAGGGAATGGGCGTTCAGGGCGCGGCGCCAGGCCAAGGCAGCCTCCCCGGCATGGGTTGGCGCCGGGCGGTGGCCCCGTATTCCTGCAGCACGCGCGCCAGCGGCACCGCCTGGGCGACATGCCCGCCCATCGCCGCATAGAGGGTGGCCGGCAGGGTGAATTCCAGCGGTGCCACCAGCGCCGGCGTGGGCACGGAGCCGAAGGCGCCGTCGGGCAGGTCCAGCACATCGGCCATGATGGTGATGCCGCCGCCGGGCCACAGCGTGCAGGGCGCGCCGCCCATGGTCAGCCGCACCCGCCCATCCTGCACCGCACGGGTCAGCAGGATGGGGTTGTCGGTCACACCGGCACGCAAGGACCCGCCGGCGCCGGCCATGAACAGGATGGAGGTCAGCGCCGGCTCGCAATTCTCGCCGATGCGGGCGACGGTGGCGGCGATGGTCGCTGGCATGGGCGCGGAGATCAGGCGAAACTCCTCATCGACCACGAAGTAGGCCGCGTCCTCGCCGGTGGTGCTCGTCATCAGCAGCCGCAGGCCGGGCCAGGCAATGGCAGGGTCGACCGCCTCGATGATCGACAGCGGGTCGGTGATGTCCGTCCCACCCCAGCCGGTGCCGGGGTGGGCGACCTGGAAGTAGCGGCCGGGGGTGGAGCGGCGCCCGCGCACCCGTATGCCGCCGGGCCGCATGTCCAGGCAGCGACCGGCCTGGTGTTCGGTCAGAACGCCGGGGGTGTGGTCGTGGTCCACCATCACCTCGTCGACATGGCCGCGCCATTGCTGGGCCATGATGCCGATAGCGGCCGAGCCGCAGCCGACCCGCATCC
>JACMRO010000496.1 GCA_014376425.1 Rubritepida sp. | reverse complement strand
CGGGATCGTCAAGCCTGAGCTTCGTGACATGGCTCATCGCTGCGGGTGAGGTGATAAGCCTGGGGTGTTTCGTATACTAAGACTGACACGCTGAAATCAACGCCCGCCGGCGAAAGCCGGCGCCCCCGATCATGCATTGACGATGGTGCCACCGTTGGGGTGCAGGACCTGGCCGGTGAAATAGGCCGAGTCCTGTTCCGCGGCCAAAAACAGGTAGGCCGGCGCGCAATCGTCAGGCTGCCCGGCCCGGCCCATCAGGGTGGCGGCGCCGTGCCTGGCGGTCCGCTCCTCGTCGAAGGAGGCGGGGATCAGCGGCGTCCAGATCGGCCCGGGCGCCACGGCGTTGACCCGGATGCGCCTAGACTTCCACAAATTTTGCGCAAGGCTGCGGGTAAAGGCAGTGATGGCGCCCTTGGTGGCGGCGTAATCCACCAACTCGGCGCTGCCGCGATAGGCGGTGACCGAGGTGCTGTTGATGATGGCGCCGCCATTCGGCATGAACGGCAGCGCCGCGCGGGTAAGCCACATCATGCCCAGGATGTTGGTGCGAAAGGTGCGTTCCACCGTGGCTTCGTCGATCTGCGCGAAATCCTCGCAGGGGTGCTGTTCCGCCGCGTTGTTGACCAGAATATCGATGCGCCCGCCCAGGAACTGCGCGGCGCGTGCGGCCGCGTCGCGGCAAAACGCGGCATCGCCAATGTCGCCCGCCAGCACGTCGCAGCGGCGGCCCTCGGCCTCTATCCGGCCCCGGGTGTCGTCAGCGTCCTGCCATTCTTCCTTGTGCAGGATGACCACGTCGGCGCCTTCCTTGGCGAAGCCAATGGCGACGGCACGGCCAATGCCCGAATCGCCACCACTGATCACGGCCGTGCGGCCCGCCAGCTTCCCGGCCGGCCGCCAGCCTTCCATGGCCGAGGCAGGGCGCGGCTGCATGGCGGCCTCACTGCCAGGCTGATGGTCCTGATGCTGCTTGGGCTGCAACTCTTCCTGCGGCATGGGAGCTCCTTTGTCGCAGTCTCGAACCGGAAATGGCGCAAAAGGTTGCGCCGGGGCGGAACCCGGCGTCTTCCCACCGGTTTGACAGGCGCCAACCATTCACACGGTGAAGCCCCAGCACCTTGCAGGGGCGCTTCTTCCACACGCTAAAGGAACATCTACTACGCCGGGCGGGGCAGCTGCTGAAGTCGAGGGTTAAGATGGCGGAGGCAGCGCAAAGCGCCCCGAGCTGAAGCATGCCATATCACCCACCGGGCGCAGACCGAGGTGCAGGCAGAGCGGCTGCAGCAGGCGTTCGCTATCATCGACAAGCGCGCCGCGGGCAAGAGTTGAGAGGCCATCCAGGGCCTGATCGGCAAGGGCGAGGAGCGGCTGCAGCAGGTGTGCGCCATCGTCGGCAAGCGCGCCGCGGGCAAGAGTTGCGAGGCCATCCAGGGCCTGATCGGCGAGTGCGAGAAGCTGCTTGAGGAGGCAACGACCCCCAGCGCGGTGCGTGACGCCGGGCTGATCGCCTGCGGCCGGGCTAATCGCCTGCTGCCAGGCGGTCGAGCATTACGAGATGGCCCGCCACGGCATCCTGGCCGCCTGGGCCGAGGCGCTGGACATGACGGACGCGGCCGCCCTGCTGCGGGAGACGCTGGCGGAAGAAAAGGAAACCGACCTGCTGCTGAACGGCCCGGCCACCAGCACCCTTGACGTTCGATTCGGCGGCGGCGCAACCAGCGCCGCCGCCGACCGTTCGCGCCGATGAACAGGAGCGACCCACATGGCACAGCGCCCGACCTGGGAAGGACATCTGCGGCTCTCGCTGGTGGCTTGCCCAATCTCCCTCTTCCCCGCCACTACCGCGGCGGGCGATGTGCATTTCCATCTGATCAATCCCAAGACCGGCAACCGGATCCGCACCCAGACGATCGACCCCGACACCGGGCCGATCGAGCGAAGGGGCCTGGTCAAGGGCTTCGAGATCGAGCGCGATCGCTACGTGCTGCTGACCGATGACGAGATCAAGTCGGTGCGGCTGGAGAGCACCAAGACCCTGGACATCGAGAAGTTCGTCAACGCCGCCGAGATCGACCGCATCTGGTGGGACGAGCCCTACTACATGGTACCGAACGGCCGCGCGGGCATCGATGCCTTCAACGTGATCCGCGAGGCTATGGAGGCCGCCGGCCACATTGCGCTGGCCCGGGTGGTGATGGGCACGCGGGAGCGGGTGGTGGCGATCGAACCGCGCGGCCGCGGCATGTTGCTTAGCACCCTGCGCAGCCATGACGAGGTGCGTGACCAGGCTGCCCTGTTCGACGCCATTCCGCAGGGGCGGTCGGACGCCAAGATGATCGAAATCGCCTCGCGCATTATCGAGCAGCAGCTGGGACCCTTCGAACCGTCCGAATTCGACGACCGCTACGAGGATGCGCTGCGCGCGCTGATCCAGAGCAAGCTCGACGGTGGTGATGGCGGCGTAAGCGCCCCGGCACCCGCGCCGGACAATGTGATCGATCTGATGGAGGCGCTGCGGCGCAGCCTTGAAAACCGGGAGGCGCCGGCCGCGCGGCAGCCGGCTAATGACCCGGCGCCGCAGCGCAAGACGGCCAGCGCCGAGCCGCGCAAGCCCGCGGCCAAGCCGGCCGCGAAAGCCACCGCGAAGGCCGCGCCCGCCCAAGCCGCCCCGGCCCAAGCGCTGCCCGCCAAGCGCCGCGCCGCGCGATGGGCGCTTCCGCCGACAAGCTGGGCACCTACCGCGCGAAGCGCGATTTCAGTCGATCGCCCGAGCCGGCAGGTGTCGTGGCCGCGCCAGGCAAGACGCTGTCCTTCTGCGTGCAGAAGCATGACGCGACCCGGCTCCACTACGACTTTCGGCTGGAATGGGGTGGCGTGCTGAAAAGCTGGGCGGTAACCCGCGGCCCCTCGCTCGACCCGGCGGATAAACGACTGGCGGTGGAGGTCGAGGACCACCCGCTCGACTATGGCGATTTCGAGGGCGTGATCCCCGAGGGCTATGGCGCCGGGGTGGTCCAACTGTGGGACCGCGGTAGCTGGGCGCCATTGCACCCTGAGGCGGTGGAGCAGGATCTGGACCGGGGCGAACTCAAGTTTGTTGTCGCCGGTGCGCGCATCCGCGGCGGCTACGTGCTGATCCGGCTCAAGCCACGGGCGGGCGAAAAGCCGGGCCGGCACAACTGGCTGCTGATCAAGGAGCGGGACAGCATGGCGACGCCGGGTGCAGGCGACGCGGTGCTGGGCGACGAGACGTCGGTGAAGACCGGGCGGACCATGGCGCAGATCGGCGCCAAACCCGGCCGCGGCGAGGTGTGGCCGCCGCCCGGGCGGGGCGAGGGCGCTGTCGGCCCGCGCGCGGAGCGGGCGAAGGCAGCCCGTCCCGCTGCCAAGAGGGCTGCCGCGAAGGCCGGCCCG
The DNA here is from genome assembly GCA_014376425.1 of Rubritepida sp. Classification (GTDB taxonomy): domain Bacteria; phylum Pseudomonadota; class Alphaproteobacteria; order Acetobacterales; family Acetobacteraceae; genus Rhodovarius. Next base: position 5,017 of record JACMRO010000496.1, on the reverse strand, counting down.
TCGCCGACCGGCCGTGAACCGGACGAGGCAGGCCAGGGGACGGCCGGGGCGCAACCCGCCGCCGCGAAGCCGGTTGGCCGTAAGCCTGCAAAACCCAGGGCCGTGGCCAGCCAGGTCGCAGCCGCGCCATCCGCCCGGCATCGCCCCGCTATCGCCATGCCGGACTTCGTGCCCCCCCAACTGTGCCGCCTGGTGACCGCGCCGCCCGCCGGCGACGCCTGGCTGCACGAGCTGAAGCTTGATGGCTACCGCACGCAGCTTCGCGTGGCCGGCGGTCAGGCCGCCATCCGTACCCGCACCGGGCTGGACTGGACGCCGCGCTTCGCCGCGTTGGCGCGCGCGGCCGCCGCACTCCCCGACGGCCTGGCGGATGGCGAGGTGGTGGTGCTGGACGACAAGGGCCAGCCCAGCTTTTCGGAACTGCAGGCGGTGCTGGCCGGCGACAGCCGGGCGCCCATGGTGTTCTACCTGTTCGACCTGCTGTTTGCGGGCGCTGTGGATCTGCGCCCCCGGCCCCTCACCGAACGCAAGGCCGCGCTCAAACTCTGGCTGGACGGCGCCGCCCCGGCGCTGCGTTACCTCGACGATTTCCGCGCGCCGGGTGAGGCAGTGCTGGCCTCGGCGTGCGAGCTGGCGATGGAGGGCATCGTCTCCAAACGTGCTGACGCGTCGTACATTTCCGGCCGGAACGATGGTTGGACCAAGGCGAAATGCCGCGGCCGCGATGAGTTCGTCATCGGCGGCTACACGCCGGAGAAGACCGGCCGCGGGTTGGGTGCGCTGCTGATGGGCGCGATGCGCGACGGCAGGCTCATCCATCTCGGCCGCGTCGGCACCGGCTTTTCGGCCAAGGTGGCGGACGGGCTGTTGCAGCGGCTGGAGCCCCTGGTGCAGCCCGTCTCGCCGTTCAGCGGTGCCCAGCCACCCCGCGCCGGGGCGGTGAAATGGGTGCGGCCGAAATTGGTGGCGGAAATCGCCTATGGCGGCTGGACCGGCGAGGGCATGTTGCGCCACGCCAGTTTCCAGGGACTGCGGGAGGATAAGCGGGCAGCCGACGTCACGCCGCCGCCCGAGCCCGTGCCCCCGCCCGGGCCCGCCCCCGCCGGGCCGCGCCCGGCGGCGAAAGCCCGGCCCGGCCCGGCGGTGGCCCGGCCCGCCGGAACCAGCCCGCCGCCCGCCCTCACGCCCGCGCGGCCCATCCCCGCGCTTCGTCTGACCCATCCCGAAAAGCAGCTCTGGCCCGCTACCGACGACAGCCCGGCCATCACCAAGGCCGATCTTGCCGCCTACTACCAGAGCCATGCCGAGGCGATCCTGGCCAGCTGCGGTGGCCGGCCGCTCTCCGTCGTGCGGGCGCCCGACGGTATCGGCGGGCAGCTATTTTTTCAGCGCCACGCCATGCCCGGCCAGTCGCCGCTCATCGGCGCTGTGGAAATGCCCGGCCAGCGCCGCGCCTTCCTGCGGGTGGACGACATGCCCGGGTTGCTGGCGATGGCGCAGATGTCGGTGCTGGAGCTGCACCCCTCCGGCGCCCGCGCCGACGACCCGACGCGGCCCGACCGCCTGGTATTCGACCTCGACCCGGCCGAGGGGCTGGATTTCGACGCAGTCATCGCCGGCGGGCTGGAGTTGAAGCGCCGGCTGGAGGCGTTGGGGCTGACCACCTTCCCGCGCATCACCGGCGGCAAGGGCCTGCATCTGGTGGTGCCGCTGGCGCGCGGTGATCTGGGCTGGCCGGAGGGCAAGAAGTTCGCGCAGCTCGTCTGCGTGCAGCTGGAGCAGGACATGCCCGAGCGCTTCACCACCAACATGGCGAAGAAGCTGCGCACCGGCCGTATCTTCCTGGATTACCTGCGCAACGACCTGCTCTCCACCGCCATCGCCAGCTGGTCCCCGCGGGCGCGACCGGGGGCACCGGTAGCGCGGCCTGTGGCTTGGCCGGAGGTGAAAGCTGGGCTCGTCCCCAATGGCACCAGGCTGGCCGCGGTGCGCGACACCCCGCCGCCCGCCCGCGACCCCTGGGCCGGCTTCTCCGACGCCGGCGGATCGCTGGCAGGGGCGATTCGGGCGCTGACCAGCCGCAGCGTCGCCTGAAGCGTCGCCTGACTGGCACAACCCACCCCGCATTGCCGCGTTGAAGGTACAACAGAAGGGAAGCCAACCATGCCCGTGATATGCATCGTCGCCGACTTATCTCTGGACATCACTGGCGGCGACGGTGTGACGATCCTGGGCGCCATCTGTCCCGAAACAGGTGACACTGGGGTGCGGGCATGAGCCCCAGTCTTGCCGTCACCCTGATGCTGCTGGGGGCGGCAGTCCCCGCTCTCGCGCAGCCGCTGGCCGACCCGCCGCGCGTCCCGCCCGAGGTGATGGGTGACCGGCCCACGACCCGCCCGGCTGATGTAGGCCCGCCCAACCGCGAGCTTAATCCGACGCCGTTGCAGCCAGAGCCGCCGAACAATGCGGCCCCCCCGGCCCCGCCGGTTGCTGCGGCGCCGGAAGCCGGTCAAACCACCCTCACCGCGGCTCAGGCGCGCGCCCGGTTCGAGCAGGCGGGTTACACTGAGATCGGGGATTTGCGGCTTGAGTCGGGCGGCATCTGGCGCGCCATGGGTCGGCGCGATGGGCAGATGCGGCGGCTTGGTCTGGACCATCGCGGCAATGTCCGTGCCGAGTGACCCTGGCGCCCCGGCCCATGCGGCCCCATCATATCGTCATGACTGAGGAAGAGACCATCGACCGGCTGTTGCCCCTGGTGCCGCGGCTGGGCTGGACCCGGTTGGCGCTGGCCGAGGCCGCCGGCGACGCCGCGATGGCCGACAACATCTTCCCGCGTGGGCCGCGGGATGCCGTGGCGGCCTGGTCACGCCTGGGCGACCGGCGCATGGCGGAAGCGGCGGGGGACCTTGGTGCCCTACGGGTGCCCGCGCGCATCCGCCGGCTGATCGAAATCAGGTTCGAGCAGGCCTGGCCGCACAAGGAGGCGCTGCGCGGTGCCCTGGCGATCCTCGCCACCCCATGGAATGCCCCGCTCGCTTTGCGGCTGACGGCCGATACGATGAGCGCCATGTGGTACGCCGCCGGCGACCGATCAGCGGATTTCTCCTGGTACACCCGACGCGCCTCGCTAGCGGCGGTATACGGAGCCACGCTGGTCTTCTGGATGCGCGACGCATCGGCCGATCTGGGACGGACACTCGCCTTCCTGGACCGCCGGCTGGCCGACCTGCATCGGCTGCAGCGTCCCCGCAAGGCTGGCTGAACTTCCGTCCATCTCTCGGCTGTTTGGCATAGACGGTTGACAACGTTGATTTTATTAGGGGCTTCGCGCCGAACGATTCTGCCTGTAGAAGCGGGGCTCAGAAACCCCACTTTTCCGGAGACACGGCGTCCATGTCGCCTATTCGCACCTTCATCGCCGGCCTGATCACGGCCAGCATCGCCGGCCCCGCCTTCGCCCAGTGCCTGCAGCCGGCCGAGCGGCCCTCCTTCGATGTGCGCGCGCTGCAAAGCCAGTTGATGGTCCTGGCGCTGACCTGCAACCGCGAGGATGACTACAACCGCTTCGTCACCGAACATCGCGGTGTGCTCGGCAGCGTATACACCGACGTGCAGCGCCACTTCCGCCGCGCCGGCGGCCAGCGCGCGCTGGACAACTACATCACCAACACGGCGAACATTCACAGCCAGGCCGGCATCAGCCAGGGCTCGCTGTTCTGTTCCAACCAGCAGACGCTGTTCCCCGCGGCAATCCTGGCCCGTACCCGTGACCAGCTGGCTTCGCTGTCGCAGGAGCGGCAGATCCGCCACGCCTACGAACCCGCGCAGTGCGGCACCACGACGCCGGCCTCAGCGCGCGCCCCGCGTGCCGAACGCGCCGCGGCCCGTCCCGCACCCCGGCCGGCCACGCCGCGCAGCTGAAGGCAGGCGTCAGGCGGCGGGGGGTTCCCGCCGCTCGCGCTTGACCAGCAGTTTGTTCAGCGCGTGCACATAGGCCCGCGCGCTGGCCACGATGGTATCGGTGTCCGCGCCCTGGCCATCGACCAGCTTGCCCGCCTCCTCCATCCGCACGGTGACCCGCGCCTGCGCATCGGTGCCGCCGGTCACGCTCTGCACCGCATAGAGCTTCAGGACCACATCATGCGGCCAGGCGTTGCGGATGGCGGCGAAGGTCGCATCCACCGCGCCGTCGCCTGTCGCCATGCCTTCAAGCTTCTCGCCATCCACTTCCAGCGCCAACGTGGCCATGGGCCGCGTGCCCATGCCGGTGGCGACCGTCAAGGCAGTCAGCTTGACCCGGTTCTGCTGGTTGCCGATCTCGTCATCCACCAGCGCCGCGATGTCCTCGTCGTAGACGATCTTCTTGCGGTCGGCCAAATCCTTGAAGCGCTTGAAGGCGTCGTTGAGCTGGTTGTCGCCGACCTCGTAGCCCAGCGTGGCAAGCCGATCGCGAAACGCCGCCCGGCCGGAATGCTTGCCCAGCACCAATGACGATTTGGTCCAGCCCACGCTCTCGGGTGTCATGATCTCGTAGGTTGAGGCATCCTTCAGCACGCCGTCCTGGTGGATGCCGCTTTCATGCGCGAAGGCGTTGCGGCCGACGATCGCCTTATTGGGCTGCACGTCAAAGCCGGTGATGGCGGCCAGCAGGCGCGACATGCCCAGCAGCCGGGTCGTCTTGATGGAGTGCTTCGCCGCCAACTTGTCACGCCGGGTGCGCAGCGCCATCACCACCTCCTCCAGCGCGGCATTGCCGGCGCGTTCGCCGATGCCGTTGATGGTGCACTCGATCTGCCGCACCCCCGCCTGCACGGCGGCCAAGGTGTTGGCCACGGCCAGGCCCAGATCATTGTGGTTATGGGTGGAGAAGAACACCTGGTCGGCATTCGGCACCCGGTGGCGCAGCATGGTGAATTGCCGCGCCGTCACCTCCGGCAAGGCATAGCCCACCGTGTCGGGGATGTTGATGGTCGTCGCACCGGCGCGGATCGCCGCCTCCACGCAGCGGCAGAGG
>JACMRO010000495.1 GCA_014376425.1 Rubritepida sp. | reverse complement strand
TGAAGGTGGCGAACAGCGAGATGTCCTCACCCCAGGGCGCCGGGCTGTGGCGCAGATTGAAACGCACACCGCCTGCCCCGCGGCGATGCCCCGCCTCGTCCAGCAGCCGGTTCGCGAGTGCGGCGTCGAAGCCGTATTGCGGCATGCCGGCCGGGTAATAGTCGGCCGAGACGGATGGGATCGGCCCGGTGCCGGCCTTGGCGAACGTCCCCAGAAAATTCTCGATGAAGAACGGAATGTTCAGCGCGTGGGCGATGGCTTTCCGCACCCGCTGATCGGCCAGGATCGGGTTGCGGAAGTTGAACTCCAGCGTGTTGGTCCGCGCATTGCCCTCATTGCCGCGCGTCGTCACCTCGAAGCGCGGGTCGCGGCCCAGGCGCTGGAAGTCGCTGATCGCCAGCGAAGAATACGGGCTGAACAGGATCTGCCCGGCCTCCATCTGCGCCGCCGCCGCCGCCCGGTCGCCGATGACGCGCCATACCACGCGGTCGAGATAGGGCAGGTTCGGGCGCCAGTAGTTCGGATTGCGCTCGGCAATGATGAACTGGCCGCGCTCATACTGGACAAACTTGAACGGGCCGGTGCCGATGGGCGCGGTGTTGGCCGGGTTCTGCCTGATATCGCCGTTTTCGTAGATGTGGCGGGGCGAGATGTAGCCCAGATCGGGCAGCGCGCGCAGCAGCAGCCCCAGCGGCATCGGCCGTTCGTAGCGGAAGATCGCGGTCAGCGGGTCGGGCGTGTCAACCGCCGTCAGGAACTGTTGCAGCGCGGTGCCGTAGTTGAGGATCTTCTTCCACATCTCCATGGCCGTGAAGGCGACATCGGCCGAGGTGAAGGGGCGTCCGTCATGCCAGGTGACGCCGGCGCGCAGCCTGAAGGTGATGGATTTGCCATCGGCCGAGCTCTCCCAGCTCTCTGCCAGCACCGGCGTTGGCTGGCCGTTCGCATCCAGGTCGACCAGCGATTCCTGGATTTTGCCGGCGACGATGTAGACGCCGGTGGATGCCTGCAGGGACGGGTTGAGGATCCGCTGCTCGGTGGCGAAATGCACCGTCATCACGCCGCCGCGGCGGGGCGTTTCCTGGGCAAGCGCCGGCACGCCGACCATGGCGCTGCCGGCCAGCAACAATGTCTCGCGGCGGTTCATGGCATGGTTTCCTGAAAAATGAGGGCGCAGCCCGTGGCCATCGCCGGCGGGCGGGGAAGGCGGGTGCCGAGCACCAGCGCCGCGCCCCCCGTCTCGGGCAGCAGGTCGGGATCGATCTGCGCCAGGCGGGCAATCTCGGCGCGTGGCGCGAAGCCGAACTCGGCCCGGCCGGCCCCGGTCGGCACCAGGTGAAGCGGGCCATCCTGCCGCACCGTGCTGTCGGTCAGCCGTGCCATCTGGGCCGCAGCACCGGCCGGGTCGAGCGTTGCGACCAGGGCACGGACGATGCGCGCCACGCCATTGGGCTGGCGCTGCAGCTCTGGCTGCCAGACGGTGCGGCGGGTGTGGTGCTGGCAGGCGAAGATGCGCAAGCCCCCCGGCGCCTCGTCCGGCGGCCATTGCATGACCGAGAAGCGCGCTTCCGCCTCGCTGCCATCGGGCAGGGCGACGGGCCGGCCGAATTCCACCGGGCCGGTGGCGGCGATGCCCCGCGCCTGCAACGCGGCCACACCGGCGGCGGCATCGGTGGTGGTGAAGGCACAGCGCTCCAGCCCTTCGCGCCCGGCCAGGAAGTCGCGCAGGCCCTGATTGTGCGGCTGTTCGGTCAGAACGCCCAACAGCTCGATGTAGTCCTCGCCGAACATCATCGTGTGATTGCCGCTGCCCATGTGCGGGCTGTGGGTGCCGCGTGGCGAGAGCCGGAAGCCCAGCGCGCCCCATTCGGCCGCAGCCGCATCGAGGTTGCGCACGGCGATGACTGCGTGGTCCAGGCCGATGATGGTGGGGGTCATGGGCGGATGGTGTCGCGACTTGTGCGGCGATGCAACATCAGCCGCGCCACTACACCCGCAGGCGCGTGGTGGTTACTGCCGGCTGGCGCGGG
>JACMRO010000494.1 GCA_014376425.1 Rubritepida sp. | reverse complement strand
GGCACCCAGACCCGTCGCAGCAATTCTACCAGGGGTGCGAGGACAAAGGACAACAGGATCGCAAGCGTGATTGGGACCAGGACGGCCTTGGCAAAATACAGGCCGGACACAGCGACCACGGCACTCACGATGCCGACGAGAGCGCCGATGCCCGGCACCTGAGCGGCCACCACAGTGGTAGGATGCAGCGGCCGTGGCTTGGAGTCAGACATCGGCGCGTAGCCTATCCGTCGAGGCCCGCAAGCCGTGCGCCGCCACGCTCAGAACCAGTGCCGGCGCGGCTGGGGGGCTGTGGCCCGACCGAACAGGAAGGCTACCAGCGCCGCGATACCCACCGCCGTCAACGGGTTGGACCGGACGATGTCGGACGCGCCGGCCATGCCGTCAGCCAGGGCGTCACGCGTCTTCTGGACGACGGCGTCGGCCCCCGGCAGGCGGTCCTCGATGGCGTCCCGTGCCCGGTCCGCCATGTCCGCCGCGCCCTCGGCCGCGTCGCCCAGCGCACGCCGCATGGCGCCGGTCGCCCGGTCCAGGCCACCCTCGGCCTTCAGCTTGGCATCGCCGGTGACGTTGCCGGCAAAGGATTTCACCTTGCCCGCCGCATCCCGTGCCGCACCGCTCATCTGTGCCTCATTCATCGCGCTGCTCCTGAAAAGGGTTGGATTTCACGCCGTCGCCTGACCGGCCTTGCGGCGTGGCGGTAGAACACTGACAGCCGTGATCGGTTGCGGGGTGTGGCGGGGGCCGCGTGGCGCCTGGCGCACGCAAGGCTTCGCAAAGCGGGCGTTTTCGGATTATGGGTGAAGCTGGTTGAGCGCGTCTTGGGACTGCACGGATTTGGACAGCCTGCCTGACATCGATCTGCGGAGGGCCGGGCATGGCGACACTGCGCTGGAAGGCGCCGTGCGCCTGGCGCGCGAAGCGCTGTTGCGCCGCCAGCAGCCCGACGGCCATTGGGTCTTCGAATTGGAGGCCGATGCCACCATCCCCGCCGAATACATCATGCTGCGGTGCTTCTTCGGCCGCCGCGACGCGGCGCGCGAGGCGGCCATCGGGCGTTACCTCCGCCGCCTGCAGGCGCAGGAGGCGCCGAGCGCCGCCGGCGGCTGGCCGCTCTTCCATGGCGGGCCGTCCGACATATCCTGCTCGGTCAAGGCGTATTTCGCCCTGCGGCTGATCGGCGACGCAGCCGACGAACCGCACATGGCGCGTGCCCGCGCCGCCATACTGGCCGCGGGCGGGGCTGCGCGCAGCAACGTCTTCACCCGCTGCACCCTGGCGCCGTTCGGCCAGGTCCCCTGGCACTCGGTGCCGGTGATGCCGCCCGAACTGCTACTGCTGCCCAAGTGGTTCCCCTTCCACATCGGCAAGATCAGCTACTGGGCCCGCACCGTGCTGGTACCGCTGACCGTGGTGATGGCGCGCCGTCCGCAGCCGGTGGTCCCCATCGGCGTCGATATCGCCGAACTGTTCACCACGCCGCCGCACGAGGTGCGCGAATGGCCCGGCGGCGCGCATCAGCAGGAGCCCTGGTCCAGCCTGTTCCGCGCCGTGGACCGCGCCCTGCAGCGGGCCCAGAAGATATTCCCCCGCACCCACCGCATCCGCGCCGAGGCGGCCTGCGAGAAATTCGACCCCGAGCGGCTGAACGGCGAGGACGGGCTGGGCGCCATCTACCCGGCGATGGCCAATGCCGTGTTCATGTATCACGTGCTGGGCGTGCCCGAAGGCGACCCGCGCCTGGTCACCGCCTGGGCGGCCATCGAAAAACTGGTCTGCGAGCGGGAGGGGGAGACCTATGTCCAGCCCTGCCTGTCGCCGATCTGGGATACCGCGCTGGTGGCCCATGCGCTGATGGAGGCTGGCGGCGATGACGCCCAGGCCGCAGTCGGCCGTGGCCTGGACTGGCTGCTGGCGCGCGAGATCACCGAGGTGCGGGGCGACTGGGCCTGGCAACGCCCCCGCCTGCAGCCCGGCGGCTGGGCCTTCCAGTATGAGAACGCGCACTACCCCGATGTGGACGACACCGCCGTCGTCGTGCTGGCCATGGACCGCCACCGCCGGCTGACGGGGGCCGAGCACCCGGCAATGGACGCCGCGCTGCGCCGCGCCACCGACTGGACAGTGGGCATGCAGTCGAAAGGCGGCGGCTGGGGCGCTTTCGACGCCGACAACACGCACCACTACCTGAACCACATCCCCTTCGCCGATCACGGCGCGCTGCTCGACCCGCCGACCGCGGATGTGACCGGGCGCTGCCTGGCCATGCTCGGGCAGCTGGGCGAAGGCCAGGCCCGCCCGGCGCGGGATGCGGTCGACTACCTGTTGGCGGAGCAGGAGGCGGACGGCGCCTGGTATGGCCGCTGGGGCGTCAACTACGTCTACGGCACCTGGTCGGCGCTGACCGCGCTGAATGCCGCCGGCGTGGAGCATGAGCATGCGGCGATGCGCCGCGCCGTGGCTTGGCTGGAATC
>JACMRO010000493.1 GCA_014376425.1 Rubritepida sp. | reverse complement strand
CGTTCTTGGCAGAATACCCGGAGCTTCGGCAATTTGTGACGTCATTACACAGAGAAAAGACGCTGCAAACCCCCGAAACATTAATGAAAATTTGGAAAGAGTCCAAAGATAATGTCAATATTCAAGCGGCCGCTTTAGTAAGTGCTGGATTTTTTGAGGCATGAGGCACTAAAGACAATCCTGAGTACTGGGTACCTTTTCTTTATCGCGACGCCTTGGAAATGATACAAGGCGCGGCAGACTAGTACGAGATTTCCGTAATGAGTTGAGGAACTACAATTACCACATAACTATCACTAGTTTTGGCTCACTGAATCGAAGAGACCATAACCAACTTTTACTCGGCGGCCACCTTCACCCCCACCCTCTCCCGCGCAAACCCCATCGCCGCCGCCCGAAACTCCACAAAGATATCCCGGCTCAGCCCATCCCGCTCCCAATCATACTCCGGGTGCCACTGCACCCCATACGCAAACGCCCGCGCCCCTTCGACCCTCACCGCCTCCACCGTCCCATCCGGCGCCCAGCCCTCCGCCACCAGCCGCGGCGCCAGCACTTGCACCCCCTGGTTGTGCAGCGAATTCACCGGAATCACGTCCTTATTCCCCGCCAGCCGCGCGAGCATCGTCCCAGGCGCCAGCTTCACGTCATGCGCCTTGGCGGTCCGCGACAGCGGAATGTGCTGGTCGCTCGGCGTCGAATGGTCGATCCGCCCCGGCAAATCCTGGATCCGCTGGTCCAGGCTGCCGCCCAGCGCCACGTTCAGCTCCTGCATCCCGCGGCAGATCGCCAGGATCGGCACCCCATGCTCGATGGCCGCGCGGATCAGCGGCAGCGTCGTCGCATCCCGCACCCGGTCCTCCGGCGTGCCCTCGGCATGCGCCGGGCCGTTGTAATATTCGGGCCATACGTTGGATCGGCTGCCGGTGAAGATCAGCCCGTCCATCCGCGCCAGTATTTCGGCGACGCAGTCGGGCCCCGAGCACGGCAGCAGCACCGGCAGCCCGCCTACTGGCCCCAGCACCACCTTCACGTAGCTGTCGGACGCCGCGTGGTTGGGGGTGTTGAAGGCGCCAAAGCCCTTCACGCAGCAGGAAATGCCGATCAGCGGCCGCATCAATACGATTCCGTCTCAATTAATGACAGTGAGGTGAACATCACAGCACAGCATGGCCCAAACAAGGCGTAAAAATCACTCTGCTGTTGCGCTCGCAGCGCGGGCCTGCCTGGTCCGGCGGTCGACTCGCTGGCCTCGACCGCCCCGGGCGCCAGCGGGATACGGCGCGGGCGGCGCCACCGGGGCCTTCAGGCGCTCATCCCCATTCGGCGTGGCCAGCATGGTCACGCATGCGGCATGCAGCCGGTCCGCCATCGCGGCGAGCTTCTCCGGGCCGCGCAACCCGTACCAGGCCAGCGCCGTCATCGCCGCAACCGGCTCGGCGATAGTTGGCTTGCCTGGCGCCTGGGGCAGCCGCGCCGCCACCTGCCAGGCCCGGCCTGCCTTCCATGCGCGGCACACTGGCTAGGCTGGACAGCGCCGGCACAGGCGCACAAACAGCGGATCGACCCGGCGGCACCCCGACCGGTCAGCGCCCCGGGCCCTGCTTTCTCGGCCCTGCCTGCATAAGGAAATCACCTTGCCCCAGCCCGCCCACCCCGCCGCCACCCTCGGCCTCACCCTCGCACAGGCCGAGATCATCGCCGATGCGGCGCTGGCGAAGGGGCGCGCGATGGGCTTCCTGCCGCTGACGGTCTGCGTGCTGGACGCCGGCGGCCAAATGAAAGTGCTCAAGCGCGAGGATGGCTGTTCGCTGGCGCGGCAGGATATCGCGCATGGCAAGGCCTTCGGCGCGATGGCGATGGGATTTGGCACGCGCGAACTGGCGCGGCGAGCAACCGGCGCCCCAGGCTTCACCAACGCGCTCAGCGACCTGACGGGTGGCCGCGCCGTGCCGGTGCCGGGCGGCGTGCTGGTGCGCGATGCGAACCATGTGCTGCTGGGCGCGGTGGGGATCAGTGGCGACAACTCACCGAATGACGAGATCTGCTGCATCGCGGGGATCGAGGCGGCGGGCCTGGCGCCGGACACGGGTGCCCCGGCGTAAAGCCGGCTTCGCCTCGCTGGCGGCGCCGCCACGGCGGCTGACGGCCATGCTTTACGGCCCCGGCAATATCCACAATACTGCGCTGCTTCCCGCCCGAGGCAGCATTCCGCCCCTTCGCGCGGGAGCCCCACGGGAGGAATTCCCCGCATGATCCCCGCCCTGATGCCGACCTACAACCGTGCCGACCTCGCTTTCGAGCGGGGCGAAGGCGCTTGGCTGTGGACGACGGACGGGCGACGATTCCTCGATTTCGCCTCCGGCATCGCCACCGCCTCCCTCGGCCACGGCAACAAGCACCTGGCTGACGCCATCGCCGAACAGGCGCACAAGGTGATGCACGTCTCCAACCTCTACCGCATCCCCGGCGCCGAGCGGCTGGCTTCACGGCTGGTGGAAAAGACGTTCGCGGACAGCGTCTTTTTCTGCAATTCGGGCGCCGAGGCGAACGAGGGCATGACGAAGATGATCCGCAAGACGCAGGCCGAGACGGGCCATCCCGAGCGTTATCGCATCATCTGCTTTGAGGG
>JACMRO010000043.1 GCA_014376425.1 Rubritepida sp. | reverse complement strand
GTTGGTGGCGGCGATGGGCAGGCCGGCGGCGTCGCGCAAGGCGAGCTGGCCAGGTTCGGTGGCGGCGTCGCGCTCGGTGGCATGGCGGTGCAGTTCGACGGCGATGCGGGCGGGGAAGGCATCGGCGAGGCGGGTGAGCAGCCCCACCGCCTGCGGCCGCCGGCCCTCGGCCAGCAGCCGTGCGATGGGGCCATGCGTGCCGCCGGTGAGCAGGAAGATACCGGCGGAATGCCGCTCAAGCGTTTCCAGCCCGATAGCGGGGCGGCCCGAGGGATCTTCGCCCAGGTAACCCGCGGAGCTGAGCTGCTGCAGGTTCTCAAGACCCCTCGCGTCCATCGCCAGGGCGACCAGCACGTCAGGCTGCAGCCGCGCAGCTTCGGGCCGCGGGTCGGTCGCGGAACGCGCCAGCCAGAGCTGGCAGCCCATGATGGGTTGCACGCCCTGCGCGGTGCAGGCCTGGGCGAACTCCAGCGCGCCGAAAAGGTTGGCCGTGTCGGTCAATGCCACTGCCGGCATGCCGGCAGTGCGCGCCAGCTCGGCCAGCTTCTCGGCCTTGATGGCGCCTTCGCTCAGCGAATAGCTGGAATGAGCGTGCAGGTGGATGAACGATTCGGCCATCTGCGTTTGTAGCACCCCCCATGAGCCCGCGCAGGAGGCCGCGCAGGGGGCCGCGCATGGTGGCGGGCAAGGTGGCTGCTCAGGGTGGCCGCGCGGGGTGGCGCGCAAAGGGGAGTGCAAGGTAGGGCGCAGGGTGGCGCACGGAGCGCGGCGCGGGCAGGTTGCGACATGCCCACCTATCTGGCCGGCCTGGCCGCCATGCTGCTGTATTCCGGCAGTTTCGTCGCCACCCGGCACGCGCTGGCCGCCGGCATGGCGCCGCTGGATGTCATGCTGTTGCGCTACCTCGTTGGTGGCGTCGCCTGTGCGGCGGTATTGTGGCGCATCGGGCTGGGGGGCATCGCGCCCGCGCGGATCGCAGCACTCACGGCGCTGGGTGGCCTGCCCTATTTCGCGATGCAGGTGCTGGGCACGGGCTGGAGCTCCGCCAGCCATGCCGCGGTGCTGAACCCAGGCGGCACCGTGGTCTGCGCCACGCTGCTGGGCTGGCTGGTGCTGCGCGATGCGCCGGGGCGGGGGGCGCTGGTGGCGCTGCCCTTCGTGCTGGTCGGGCTGTTCCTGATCGCGGGCTTTGGCGAGCCTGCCTGGCTGGGCGACGCGCTGCTGCTGGCGAGCGGGCTGCAATGGGCGCTCTACGGCACCGCCTTGCGCGCCTGGGGCGTGGCCGGGCTGCGGGCCGCCTGCATCATCGGTGCGTTCTCACTGCCCTGGGTGCCGCTGCATCTGGCGTTGTTCGGCCTGGGCGGAGTCGCGGCCTTCCCGGCCGAGGCGGTATTTCAGGCGTTGTATCAGGGCGTGCTGGTGGGGGTTATCGCGAACGCGCTGTATTCGCATTGCTATGCGGTGATGGGCCCGGGTCGCGCAGCCATCTTCCCACCCCTGGTGCCGGTGCTGGGCACCCTGCTGGCCGCCGTCGTCCTGGGCGAGACCCTGAACCGGACGCAGCTGGCCGGCATGGCGCTGGTCGTCGGCGGCATGCTGCTGGCCGGGCTGTGGCGCCGCCCGGCGGCGTAAGTCGGCTGAGAATTCGCCGTGGGGGTCAGCGGCGTCCAGACGCCGCCGAGGGGCAGCGACGTCCCGCCGCCGAGGGTCAGCTTCAAACGCGCCGCCGGGGGGCAACTTCGAACGCGCCGCGAGGGCCAACGGCGGACGCACCGCGCGGGTCAGCATTACCCCACCGCCGGGGTCAGCGGCAGACGCGCCGCTCGACGATGCGAACCCGCGGCCGGCCAAACCGGTCGATGAAGCGCACGCGGCGCACTTCGGTGAAGCAGCGCGGCCGGCCGCGGCGATACTGCACCTCATGCAACAATCGCCCCGACGACGCATCGACCGACGTGGCGGGGTTCGGCATCGCGGCCGAGGCACCGCCACCCGCAGCAAGGCCGGCCAGCAGGAAGATCCGCGCGAGCCCAGTCATGGTGTCATCTCCTTCAACAACAGTATGACAACGCTCCAACCAGGCCTCCGTGCACACACCCAGCGGGATTTCACGGCTCGCCCGGCCTCAAAGCCCGAACTGGCTGACGAACTTCGTGTTCAGGTACGCCCCGATCGCCTCCGAACCGCCCTCGGTGCCGTAGCCGCTGTCCTTCACGCCGCCGAACGGCACTTCGGGGATGGCCAGGCCGAGATGGTTGATCGTCATCATGCCAACCTCGACGCCCGCGGCCAGCGCCTGCGCCGTCTTGCCCGATCCGGTGAAGGCGTAGCTGGCCAGGGCGTAAGGCAGCCGGTTCGCCTCCGTCACGACCTCCGCCAGATCCTTGAACGGCCGCATCATGGCCACTGGCCCGAATGGCTCCTCGTTCATCGCCTTCATCCCGGCATTGGCGCCGGTCACCACGGTCGGCTCGAAGAAGTAGCCCTTGTTGCCGATGCGGTTGCCACCCGTGACGATTTCTCCGCCGTGGCTGACCGCATCAGCCAGCATCGCCTCCATTTGCGGCACCCGGCGCTCATTGGCCATCGGCCCCATCGTCGTGCCCTCGGCCAGGCCATCGCCCACCTTCAGGGCGCGGGCGTGGTTGGCGAAGCTGGCGACGAATTGGTCGTAGACCCGCTCCTGCACCAGGAAGCGCGTTGGGCTGACGCAGACCTGGCCGGCGTTGCGGAACTTCGCGAATGCCAGCGTCTTGGCGGCGTGCTCGATATCGGCGTCGTCGAACACCATGGCCGGCGCGTGGCCGCCCAGCTCCATCGTCACCCGCTTCATGTGCTGGCCAGCCAGCCCGCTGAGCATCTTGCCGACCGGCGTCGAGCCGGTGAACGTTACCTTGCGGATGATCGGATGCGCGATGAGGTAGCTACTGATCTCGCTCGGCACGCCGTAGACCAGGCCGATCGCGTCGCCCGGCACCCCGGCATCGAGGAAGCAGCGGATGAGTTCCGCCGGGGATGCCGGCGTCTCCTCCGGCGCCTTGACGATGATCGAACAGCCCGCGGCGAGCGATGCCGCCAGCTTGCGCACGATCTGGTTGATCGGGAAGTTCCAGGGGGTGAAGGCGGCGACGGGCCCCACCGGCTCCTTGATCGTCAGCTGGTAGATGCCCTCGCCACGCGCGGGAATGACCTGGCCGTAGGTGCGGCGCGCCTCCTCGGCGAACCAGTCGATGGTGTCGGCGCCGCCCAGGATCTCGGCGCGCGCCTCGCCCAGCGGCTTACCCTGTTCCATCGTCATCAGGCGCGCGATGTCGTCGGCGCGGGTGCGGAGCAGGTCTGCGGCTTTGCGCAGCAGCTTCGAGCGCTCAAAGGCGCTCACTTTCCGCCATACCTTGAAGCCGCGATCCGCCGCCTCCAGCGCCGCATCCAGATCAACCCGCGTGGCATGCGCCACAGTGCCGATCACCTCCTCATTGGCGGGGTTCAGCACGTCGATGGTGCGACCCTCGGCACCGCCACGCCATGTGCCGGCGATGTGCAGCAGGGTGTTGGGGTATTCGGCCATGGTGGTTCTCCGGATTTGTTGGGAGAGTGACGCAGGGCGGGCAGCGGCGCAACGCAGCGTGGGCTCTCGACTGTGTGATTCCTTACGTGCCTGCTCACCTACTAGCTTGCCATTTATGGCAGGTATTGAAATCCGCGTCATCGACCGCCGGCTGGGTGAATCTTTCGACCCGCCAAAGCCGCATGACCTGGTGGTCGGCCCGAATAGCGACCTGGACCTACTGTTCGCCGACATTTTCGACCAGTCACATGGCACGCTGATCGAAAACCTGATCCTGATGTCTCATGCCCTTTATCAGCCGGATGCGGGGGGCCAGCACCATTTCGGCTTCGGCATCGAGCTGGGCAAGCAAAACATCACGCTGGTCAACGCCGCCGGCTTCTTCAGCCGGCTTGCCCACCGCTTCGCGAGCAATCTCCGCGGCATTGAACTGCGCGGCTGCGGCGTTGCCGCCTATTCACGGGTGGTAGGGGCGGCGGGCGTCGTGGCGGTCGGCGACGGGCTTTCACTGTGCCAAGCCATCGCCAATGCGGCGCAGACTGGCGTACTTGCCTCACCCAAAGCCCAGTCCGGGGAATGCAAAGTGACGCCGACCGCGGGGATGCGCAGATCCGGTGCGACGATCACCCCGACTGCGGATACCGAGGTCGGCCGCTGCACGCTGGGCAGCTGGACTGGCCAGGTGTGGAACTTCCTGCCGAACGGCCCGGCCAATGGTTCAGGCCACGTAGTGTACCGGCGCTGAATGCCCACGGGCGACCGAGGGTCTCAGCCAGGGTTGGTGACGACGCGGCCCCCGGCCAGGGTGACCGTGCGGTCCATCCGGGCCGCCAGAGCCGGGTTGTGGGTGGCGATCAGCGCCGCCACGCCCTGCTCGCGCACCTGCTGCAGCAATTCCGCGAAGACAACTTCGGAGGTGCCGACATCCAGATTGCCGGTCGGCTCGTCGGCCAGCAGCACGCGTGGCCGGTTGGCCAGCGCACGGGCAATGGCGACCCGCTGCTGCTCGCCACCCGAAAGCTTGCCGGGGCGGTGGCCCTCGCGGCCGGCCAGGCCGAAGCGCGCCATCAGGTCCCGCGCACGGGTTTCTGCCTCACCCTGCCCGATGCCAGCCGCCATCTGCGGCAAGGCGATGTTCTCAACGGCCGAAAATTCCGGGAGCAGGTGGTGAAACTGGTAGACGAAGCCGATAGTGGCGCGGCGGATGGCGGTGCGAGCGTCATCGCCCAGCGTGCCCGCCGCCTGACCGGCGATGAACACTTCGCCCGTATCGGGCCGCTCCAGCAGCCCGGCCAGGTGCAGCAAGGTGGATTTGCCGGTGCCCGAGGGGGCCACGAGAGCGACGATCTCGCCGGCGCGGAGCACCAGGTCGGCGCCGTCCAGCACCGTCAGCTCGCCGGCCTCGGTGCGGAAGCGGCGGCCGACACCGCGCAGTTCGAGGGAGACAGCCGATGGAGGGTTATTCATTGCGCAGCATCACCACCGGGTCGGTCCGCGCCGCGCGCCAGCTGGGGTAGAGCGTCGCCAGCAGCGATAGGCCGAGCCCCATCAGCACGACCTGGATCACCTCGCTTGTGTCGACCACGGCGGGGAGTTGCGTGAGGAAGTAGATCTCGGCCGAGAACAATTCGGTCCCGCTCAGTGCCTGGATGAACTGCCGGATGCTCTCGATGTTCAGGCAGAACACCAGCCCCAGCAGGAAGCCGATCGTGGTGCCCATCACCCCCACGCTCGCACCACACAGCAGGAAGATGCGCATGACGTTGCCGCGCGTGGCGCCCATGGTGCGCAGCACCGCGATGTCGCGCCCCTTGTCCTTCACCAGCATGATCAGCGAACTGACGATGTTGAAGGCGGCGACGATGATGATGAGCGTGAGGATCAGGAACATTACGTTCCG
>JACMRO010000492.1 GCA_014376425.1 Rubritepida sp. | reverse complement strand
TGAAGCTGGACCACCGGGCGCTTGCCGATGTGGCGGCGATGCTGCGCGCCGCTAGCGCGGCCGAGATCATGCCGCGCTTCCGCAACCTGGGCGCGGACGCCATTCGCCAGAAAAGCTCGGCGCTGGACCTGGTGACCGATGCCGACGAAGCGGCCGAACGCCAGATCACCACGGCGTTGCAGGCGCGCTTTCCCGGCTGCCTGGTGGTGGGTGAGGAGGCAACGGCGGCTGACCCTGGCCTGCCCGGGCGGATGGCGGGCGCCGCGCTGGCCTTCACCGTGGACCCGGTGGATGGCACGGCCAATTTCGCCGCCGGCCTGCCGCTGTTCGGCGTGATGGTGGCGGCGGTGGTGCAGGGCGAGGTGGCGGCCGCCTGGGTGCTCGACCCGATGAGCGGCGACATGGCCATGGCGCTGCGCGGCGAGGGCGCCTTCGCCGAATCGATGACCGGTGCGCGGACCGCGCTGCGGGTGGCGGCCCCAGTGCCGATGGCGGCGATGCTGGGCGCGATTTCCTGGGGCTACATGGCGCCGGAGCGGCGCGCCCGCGTGCTGCCGGCGCTGGCCGCCCTGGCCGGTGTGCAGAACCTCCGCTGTGCGGCCCATGAATGGCGCATGGCGGCTGCGGGGCACCTGCATCTGCTGGCCTACAACCGCCTGCTGCCCTGGGACCACGCGCCCGGCTGGCTGCTGCATCGCGAGGCGGGTGGCTACGCGGCCCGGTTCGACGGCTCGGCCTATACGCCGCTGGAAAGCAGTGGCGGGCTGCTGGCGGCACCCGACCGGGCGACGTGGGATGATGCGATGGCCGCCCTGCGCATCAACGGCTGAAGACAAGCCGACCGCAGCGGCGGCGGTTTGCGACAGTGCTGCTCTTGCCCCGCATCAGGCCAACGTCATGGCGACGACGCTGCCCGCACGGGCCGATGGCGGCCCTGGCGCTGAACCGTAGCATGATGACGCCGATCAACCCGGGCTTGCCCGGCGCTGCGAGGCGGATGAAGCTTCCGCTGGGGCGACATCCCCCGGGGAGCGCGAATGGCCGAAATAGGCTTTGTGGGGCTGGGCATGATGGGCATGCCCATGGCGACCTGCCTGGCCGCGGCGGGCCATAGGGTGCTGGCGCATGATGCGCGCGGCCTGGCGCCGCCGGGTGGGCAAGCCGTCGCACGCGATGGGCTGGCGGCGGCCGATACCATTATCCTGATGCTGCCCGATAGCGGCGCCGTCGACAGTGTCATGACCGCGTTGCTGCCATGCCTGGGCGCCCGGCACCTGGTCATCGACATGGGCAGTTCACTGCCGGCCGAAACTCGCCGCTGGGCCGCCGCCTGCCGCTTTATCGACGCGCCGGTCTCGGGCAGCGTGGCCAAGGCGCGGGCCGGCACGTTGGCAGTGATGGTGGGCGGTGGCGACGGAGAATTCGCGCAGGCGCAACCGGTGCTCGGCGCCATGGCCGGCCAGGTCATCCGTACCGGGCCGCCCGGCAGCGCGCATGCCATGAAGGCGCTGAACAACTTCGTCTACGCCGCCGGCCTATTGGCCACGGCCGAGGCGCTGACCATCGCGGCCGAGGCCGGGCTCGACCTCGAGATCCTGGCCGATGTGCTCAACGCCAGTTCAGGCCGCAACATCGCGACCGAAACCAAGGTCAAGCAGGAAATCCTCTCCGGCCGTTATGCCGGCGGCTTCCAGCTCGGGTTGATGCGCAAGGATCTGGAGACGGCGGGCGCCCTCGCGGCCGGGGTGCAGCAGCGCGCCGCTACCCTGGACCTGTGCCGCGGGGTGTGGAGCCAGGCGCTGGCCGCGCTGGGGCCGACCGCCGACAACACCGAGATCCATCGCTGGCTGAAGGACGCATCATGAACATTACCCGCCGCGCGATGCCGTGGCTGGCCGCACCGGCCCTGGCACAGTCCTGGCCCGACCGGCCCATCCGCATCATCATCGCCTTCCCCGCCGGCAGCGTGACCGACACGCTGTTCCGCAACCTGACCGAACCGCTGGGTCGCGAACTGGGCCAGACCGTGCTGATCGAGAACCGGCCGGGCGGCAATGGGGTGGTCGGCACCATGGCAGCGCGCGGTGCCGGGACCGACGGCCACACTTGGTTGGTGCTGAGCGTCACCAACGGCGCGCTCAACAGCTACACCGTGCGCAACCTCCCCTACGACCCGCTTGGCGATTTCGAGCAGATCGGCTTGGTGGCGGAAGCCCCCTACATGCTCGTAGCGCCCGCGAGCGGCCGGATGCACTCACCTTCAGCCATGGCAATTCCTCCGCCCTCATCGCGTCGGAGATGCTGAACCGCATGGCCGGCGTGCGGATGACGGCGGTGCCCTATCGGGGCGGGCCCGAGGCGCTGACCGACGTCCTCGCCGGCCGTATCGACAGCACCTTTACCGACTTGGCAAACGGCCTGGCGCAGCTGCGTGAAGGCCGCGTCCGTGCGTTGGGCGTTAGCACCGCGCAGCGCTTTCCGCTGGCGCCCGACATCCCCAGCGTGGCCGAAGCGGTGCCGGGCTTCGCGCTGACCGTGTGGTTCGGCCTGGC
>JACMRO010000491.1 GCA_014376425.1 Rubritepida sp. | reverse complement strand
GGACCGGGGTGGCCGCGGTGTACTCGCGCGCGGCGTGTGCGGCCTGAAGGGGCGCGGGGGGGGAAGGGAAGGGCATGTCGCGAAGGGAAACCTTGGGGTTTAGAGGGGTGTATCCTCCTGTGGCGCCCGCCACGCCAGCCATAATCCACCAATGGCGGCGCTGAGCAGCACTGCGCTGACCGCGGGCATGATGCGCGGCCCTCCGTCTGGGGCAAAATTCTTTGAGCGCCGTTTTCTAAGGGCATTGGGAAAGGAACACCCCATGCCCCTTCTTGCGATAATCAGCGATCCAACCTTCCAACAAGTCACCCTGATGATCGGGGGATGCCTGATAGCTGCCGCTAAAATGCTGGATGCCCTCGCCAAGGTCATCACAGCCATCCGCAAGCCGCACAAACCACCGACTTGCGAGAAGTGTGCACGAAATCAACCCAACTCTGTTCCTGATCGCAGAGGGTCTTAGTTCAACTCAGGCAGCCGAGGCCGGCGAAAACCTCAGCCCAGCGGGCGCGGCTCCCGCCGCGGGTAGCGCGGCGCCCGCTCCTCACGCGGCGCCGGCGCCGGCTGGGCCAACTCCGCCATCAATTCACGGATCTTGCCGGCCACGCTCTGCCGCAGCTCCGGCGAGGTGTGCTGCTTCATGGCGGCATAGACCTCCTTCAGTTCGCGCAGCTGCCGCTCCTTTTCGGCACGGTTGCGCGGCACCGGGCGGTTGTCGCTGAGCTGTCCTTCACGTGAGCGCATGATTCAAATGTCCAACATGAGGCGACGGGGATCTTCGATGCATTCCTTCACGCGGACGAGGAAGCTTACCGCTTCCTTCCCGTCCACGATCCGGTGGTCGTAGCTCAGCGCCAGGTACATCATCGGGCGGATCTCGACCTTGCCGCCCACGGCCATCGGCCGGTCCTGGATCTTGTGCATGCCCAGGATGCCCGACTGCGGCGGGTTGAGGATGGGCGTGCTCATCAGGCTGCCATAGACGCCACCATTGGTGATGGTGAAGCTGCCGCCGGCCATCTCCTCCAGCTTGAGCTGGCCGTCACGCACGCGCTTGCCGAAATCACCAATGGTCTTTTCGATCTGCGCGAAGCCCATCTGATCGGCGTTTTTGACCACCGGGACGACCAGGCCGGAGGGCCCGCCCACCGCCACGCCCATGTTGACGAAGTTTTTGTAAACCACGTCGTCGCCGTCGATCTCGGCATTCACCGCCGGGAATTCCTTCAGCCCGACGACGCAGGCGCGCACGAAGAATGACATGAAGCCCAGCCGGACGCCGTGCTTCTTTTCGAACGCGTCCTTGTACTCGGCGCGGAGCGCCATCGCCGCGCCCATATCCACCTCGTTGAAGGTGGTGAGCATGGCGGCGCTGTTCTGCGCCTCCTTCAACCGGCGGGCGATGGTGAGGCGCAGCCGGGTCATCTTCACCCGTTCCTCGCCCGTGCCCAGTATCCGTGGTGCCCTTGCTGCGGCCGGCGTGGTGGCCGCGGCCGGGGGGCTGGCCAGGAAGCTCAGCACATCGCCCTTGGCGATCCGGCCGTCCTTGGCCGAGCCGGGGCCGATCTGGCCGGGGCTGATGTTGTTCTCCGCTATCAACTTGGCGGCCGCGGGCATCGGCGCGTGCGGTGCGGCCGCGGCGACAGGCGTCACCAGCGCAGGCGTCACCGGGGGAGGCGTGACCAGGGCCGGCGGCGGCGAGGCCACGGTGGCCGCGTCGCTGGCTTGCGTGCCGGCCGCCGAGCCGGAGCCTGAACCCACCGGCTTGGCCCCGGCATTGCCGGCACCCGCCGCCATTTTGGGCGAGCCGCTGCCAGCCGCGATGCTGCCCAGTACCGCGCCCGGTTCGACTTCCGCACCTTCCTTGACCGCAATAGCCTCCAGCACGCCGGCCAGGGGCGCGGGCACTTCCACCGTCACCTTATCGGTTTCCAGCTCCACCAGCGGCTCATCGGCCGCCACGGCGTCTCCCGCCTGCTTCAGCCAGCGCGCCACGGTGGCGGTTGTGACGCTCTCGCCCAGGGTGGGCACGATGATATCGGTCGCCATCGTTATGTCTGCCTAACTTCTGCGGGTGCTTTTACAGGCCAAGGGCCTGCTTCACCAGGGCCTCCTGCTGGGCGGCGTGGGTGCGGGCCAAGCCGGTGGCCGGGCTGGCCGCATTAGCGCGTCCCACCAGGACAGGCCGCTTGCAGGCGCCATCCAGCTCCAGCAATACCTTTTCGATCCGCCGGTCGAGGAAATGCCAGGCGCCCATATTCTCCGGCTCCTCCTGGCACCACACCACCTCGGCGTGTTTGTAGGGCGCCAGGGTCGCGGTCAGGGTCTTCTTCGGGAAGGGATAGAGTTGCTCGACCCGGATCAGCGCCACGTCATCGATCTTGCGGTCGCGCCGTTCCTGCAGAAGGTCATAATAAACCTTGCCGGTGCAGAGCACTACGCGCCTGACCTTTTCCTCCGGCGCGATCGCATCGATTTCGGGGATGACGAAGCGGAACGCGCTGCCAGGGCCGAAATCGCTGATCGATGACACGGCCAGCTTGTGCCGCAGCAGGCTCTTGGGCGTCATCACGACCAATGGCTTGCGATAATTGGCCTTCAGTTGCCGGCGCAGCGCATGGAAGTAGTTCGCCGGGGTGGTGAAGTTGCAAACCCGCATGTTGCGCTCGGCGCAAAGTTGCAGGTAGCGCTCCAGCCGCGCGGAGGAATGCTCCGGCCCCTGGCCTTCATAGCCATGCGGCAGCAGCATCACCAGGCCCGACATGCGCAGCCACTTGGTCTCGCCCGAGGCGATGAACTGGTCGATGATCACCTGTGCGCCATTGGCGAAGTCGCCGAACTGCGCCTCCCACAGCACCAGCGTGTTCGGGTCGGCCAACGAATAGCCGTAGTCGAAGCCCAGCACCCCCATCTCGCTCAGCAGCGAGTTGAAGGCCTGGAACATCGCCTGGCCCGGCTTCACGTTGTTCAAGGGCGCGTATTCGACTTGGTTCACCTGGTCGATCAGCACCGCGTGGCGGTTGGAGAAGGTGCCACGCTGCACATCCTCGCCCGAGAGGCGCACGCGATGGCCCTCCAGCAGCAGCGTGCCGAAGGCCAGCGCCTCGCCGGTCGCCCAGTCCAGCCCCTCGCCATTGTCGATGGTGGCGCGCTTGGCTTCCAGCTGGCGGGTGATTTTGGGGTTGGCGGTGAAGGTCGCGGGTACGCGGCACAGCGCGGCGCCGACCTCGCGCAGGGTTTCCAGCGGCACGGCGGTCGCCTCTTCCACCTCACCACTATCGGTGCCGGCAGGCTTGAGGCCGGACCAGTGGCCCTCCAGCCAATCCGCCTTGTTTGGCTTATAGCCAGAGGCAGCCTGGAAGGCCTCCTCCAGCCTGGCGTTGAAGGCATCGAGGATCGCCTGGCCACGCTCGGCGCTGACGCTACCCTCCGACGCCAGCTTTTCGGCATAGAGGGTGCGGACGGTCTTCATTTCCTTGATGCGGGCGTACATCTGCGGCTGGGTGAATGCAGGCTCGTCGCCCTCATTGTGGCCGTGGCGACGGTAGCAGACGATATCCAGCACGATGTCGGCATGAAAGGTCATCCGGTATTCGGTGATCAACCGCGCGGCCCAGACCACCGCCTCCGGGTTGTCGCCGTTCACATGGATGATCGGCGCCTGGATGCTCTTCGCCACGTCGGTGCAGTACAGGCCCGAATAGGCGTGCACCGGCACGGTGGTGAAGCCGATCTGGTTGTTGGTCACGATGTGCAGCGTGCCGCCGGTGCGGTAGCCGACCAACTGGGACATCGCCAGCGTTTCATACACCAGGCCCTGGCCGGCGAAGGCGGCATCGCCGTGCAGCAGGATGGCCATGGAGCTGGCGCGGTCGTTTATGTCGCCCGCTTTGTCCTGTCGCGCACGGATCTTGCCGATCACCACCGGGTCCACCGCTTCCAGATGCGACGGGTTGGGCTGCAGCGACAGGTGCACTTTGTGGCCGTTGATCTCCAGATCGGCGCTGGTGCCCAGGTGATACTTCACGTCGCCGGAGCCGCCGACATCCTCCGGGTTCGCGGCGCTGCCTTTGAATTCGGCGAAGACCTTTACGTAAGGCTTCTTCACCACGTTCACGAGCACGTTCAGCCGGCCACGATGCGCCATGCCGATGGCAATCTCCGTGGTGCCGAGGCGGGTCGACGTCTCGATCGCGGTCTGCACGGCGGAAATGGTGGTCTCACCGCCTTCCAGGCCAAAGCGCTTGGTGCCGACGTATTTCTTGGCGCAGAAGGCCTCGAAGCCCTCAGCCTCGGTCAGTTGGGTTAGAATCTGCTCCTTCTCGGCCGGGGAATACAGCCCGTTCCAGGGCGCGCCCTCGATCCGCTGTTGAATCCAGCTTTTCTGGCCCGGGTCCTGGATGTGCATGAATTCGACGCCGATCGGGCCGCAATAGGTGTCGCGGACGCGTTCGATGATCTGCTTTGGCGTCGCCGTCTCCAGCCCCAGCACGCCGTCGATGAAGATTGGGCGGTTGAGGTCGGCCTCGGTGGTGAAACCCCAGAATTCGGGTTGCAGCTCCGGGTGCGGCTTGGCCGGCTGCAGGCCGAGCGGGTCGAGCTGCGCCTCCAGATGGCCGCGGACGCGGTAGCTGCGGATGAGCATCAGCGCGCGAATGCTGTCGAGCTGGGCCGCGCGGATGGTCGCCGGGTCGGCGCCCGGGGACGGCTTGGCGCCTTTCGAAGATGTGGCGACTGGCTCTTCGGGTGCGAAGCCGCCGCGCGCGCGTGGCGCCCAGCTGGCGCCCGAGGCATCGGTCAGCACCGCCCTGGCGTCGTCATTCAGCGCGGCGAAAAGCTCGGCGAAGGAGATGTCGACGCTGTCGGGTTTTTCGACCCAACGGGCGTAGAGGTCGGCGAGATAGGCGGCGTTGCCGCCCGTCATCACGCTAGCGAGAATATCCACTCCGGCCATTCTTTTTCACGGACCAGCCTTGCGGCGGCCCGACCCTTTGATGCTCTGCTGGTGATGCCGCTTCCAGACTGCGGCTTCACCAGTGAACATATGCTTGATGGCGGGAGTGCGGCAGCCCCTGAATGCATGGGAGGGGTGGGGAAAATGGGTGGCGGACGGCGGGCGTATCTGGCTTTGACCCGTATGCCGTAACGCCGCCTACCCACCCAGCGCCTTCACCATCGTCGACCCCAGCGCCGACGGGCTGTCGGCGATGTGGATGCCCGCAGCCGCCATCGCCTCCATCTTGGCCTCGGCGGTATCCTTGCCGCCCGAGATCACCGCGCCCGCATGCCCCATCCGCCGCCCCGGCGGTGCCGTCGCGCCGGCGATGAAGCCGACCACCGGCAGGTTACGCTTGCCCGGCGCGAAGTTCTCGCGCTTCAGGAACTCGGCTGCCTGAATTTCCGACTGCCCGCCGATCTCGCCGATCATCACCAGCGATTTCGTCTCCGGGTCGGCCAGGAACAGCTCCAGCACGTCGATGAAATCCATGCCCTTCACCGGGTCACCGCCGATGCCGACGCAGCTGGACTGACCCAGCCCCGCCGCCGTGGTCTGCGCCACCGCCTCATAGGTCAGCGTGCCCGAGCGCGACACGATGCCGACGGAGCCCCGACGGTGGATGTGGCCGGGCATGATGCCGATCTTGCAGGCATCGGGGGTGATCACGCCCGGGCAGTTCGGCCCCACCAGGCGGGACTTCGACGAGCCCAGCGCGCGCTTCACCCGCACCATGTCCAGCACCGGAATACCTTCGGTGATGCAAATGATCAGCGGCAGTTCGGCGTCGATGGCCTCCAGGATGCTGTCTGCCGCGAAGGCCGCCGGCACATAGATGACCGACGCGTCGGCGCCTGTCTTCTCCACGCATTCGGCGACGGTGTTGAACACCGGCAGGCCGAGCTCCGGGTGCATCATGCCGCCCTTGCCCGGGGTCACGCCGCCCACGTAGTTCGACCCGTAGGCGATGCCCTGGCTGGCGTGGAACGTGCCCTGCGCGCCGGTGAAGCCCTGGGTCATCACCCGGGTCTGGGCATTGATCAGAATGGCCATCTCAGACGCCCCCCGCTACGCCGGAGGCGCGTGCTTCCTTGACCGCGGCGACGGCCTTCTTGGCGGCATCCGCCAGGTTGTCGGCCGCGATGATGGCCAGCCCGCTCTCGGCCAGGATCTTCTTGCCGAGTTCGACATTCGTCCCTTCAAGCCGCACCACCAGCGGCACCTTGAGGTCGAGGTTCTTGCTGGCTGCGACGATGCCGTTGGCGATCATGTCGCACTTCGCGATGCCGCCGAAGATGTTGACCAAGATGCCCTTCACGTTGGGGTCCGAGGTGATGATGCGGAACGCCTCGGTCACCCGCGCCGCATCCGCGGTGCCGCCGACGTCAAGGAAATTCGCCGGCGACGAGCCGTACAGCTTGATGATGTCCCTCGTCGCCATCGCCAGCCCGGCGCCATTCACCATGCAGCCGATCTCGCCATCGAGTGCGACGTAGTTGAGGTCGAACTTCTGGGCGTCGAGTTCTTTCGGGTCCATCTCGGACTCGTCGGCCAGGGCGGCGAGTTCCTTGTGCCGGTACAG
>JACMRO010000490.1 GCA_014376425.1 Rubritepida sp. | reverse complement strand
TGATCGGCACCCTTTCGCGCCAGCCGGCGCTGAACCAGCTGCTGCGGGAAACCCCGGTGCGGCAGGAGGGCGAGCGGTTGACCGTGGCCCTTCCCGACATGCTGCAGGAGGTGCGCGGGGCCCTGCTCGATGCGCCGGGCCGGGCCGAACGCAGCCGCGCCAGCGCCACGCTGGGTGACGCGGCGGGCGAGGGGCTGGCCGCCTTCATCGGTGGTGAAAGCCCGCTGGCGGCCGGCCGCAGCGTGGTGGCGCTGACCGGGGCCACGCCCGCCTCCATCGCCGCCCTGGTGGCCGCCTTGCGCGATCCGGACTTGCTGCCGTTGATCCAGGGTGATGTGGCGCTGCTCAGCGGCGGCCGCATCGCCGCCTTCCGCGCCAGCACACCCTATACGGTGGGCGAGCTGCCCTGGTGGCTGTGGCCGCAGCGCTGGGCGGGGGAGAAGCCCGTCCATGCGGCCCTGATCCTGCTGGCTGCCGGCGTGCTGATCGGCTTCCCGGCCTTCTGGGCGCTGCGCCGCCGGGCGCTGTCGCGGCTGCGGGCAAGGGGATGACCATGCGCAAAACCCTCACCTTGTTGCTGGCCCTGGTCACCCCGCCGGCGCTGGCGCAGAGCGCGGCCGTGGAGGTGCTGGTCCGCCAGGCGGAACGCTGGCTGGGGCAGGAGCGACACGACCTGGCCGCCAGCTCCATCGAGCGCGCCCTGGCGGCCGAGCCACGCAATACCGCCGCACTCGCCACCGCCGCGCGCATCGAGGCGGCGCGCAACAACCGCACCGCCGCCGCCGGCTTCGAGGCGCGACTGCGTGAGGCCGGCGGCACGGCCGAACAGCGCAGCCAGGCCGAGGGCGCGCTGCGCGGGGCGTCGATCGACCGCGCCGCGGTCGACGAGGCCCGCCGCCTGTCGCGTGAGGGCCGCACGGCCGAAGCCGCCGCCCGCTGGCGCGCCATCTTCGGCGCAGGCGGCCCGACCGAGGCCTACAGCCAGGAATACTACCAGGCGCTGGCCGCAACCCAGGGCGGCCGCGATGAGGGCGCGCAGGGCCTGCAACGCCTGGCCGAGCAACCCCACGCCAACCCCCGCGCGCGCTTGGCCGCGGCGCAGAACCTGACCTTTCAGCCCGCCACCCGGGCCGAGGGTATCCGTCGCCTCACCCAGCTGGTCGACAACCCCGAGATGGGTGCCGAGGCCCGCGCCGCATGGCGCCAGGCGTTGGTCTGGAGCGCGTCCGAACCCGCCGCCGCGCCGCAGATCGAGGCCTTCCTGCGGCGTTTCCCCGACGATGCGGAGCTGCGCCGTGCCCAGGCAGGCATCCAGGCCAGCACGCCCGCCCCCGACCCGGGCTTCGCCGCCCGACGCGAAGGTTTCGCGCGGCTGGAATTGGGCGGTCTTCGCGATGCCACCCGCCAGTTCGAAGCCGCCCTGGTCGCCAACCCCACCGATGCCGACGCGCTGGGCGGGCTGGGGGTGGCACGCCTGCGCGAAGGCCGCAGCGCCGAGGCACGGACGCTGCTGGAACGCGCCATCGCCGCCAACCCCGCCAGTGCGGCGCAATGGCAACCGGCGCTGGACGGCGCCGCCTACGGCCAGGAGCTGCTGGACGCCCGCGCCGCCATCCGCCGCAACGCGCTGGAAGAGGCCGACAGCATCCTGCGCAGCGCCGGCCGCCGCCAGGTGGCGGACCGCACGGATGCGGAGACCTTGCTGGGGGAGCTGGCGCTGCGCCGTGGCGATGCCCCGGCCGCAGAACAACGCTTCCGCGCCGCGCAGACCCGCCGGCCCGGCTTCCCGCCGGCGCAGCAGGGGCTGAGCCAGGCGCTCCGCGCGCAAGGCCGGCTGGCGGAAGCGCCGGTGCGGGGCCCGCGGCTGACCGATGTACCGGAAAGCCCGGCCGCCACGCCGGGGGAGGCGGGGCGGTTGCGTGCCGAGGCTGCCCGCAGTTCCGACCCTGGCGTCGCCGCCGCGCTGCTGCGCCAGGCCAGCCAGCAGGCACCGGAAGACCCATGGCTGCGGCTGGACCTCGCCCGCGCCCTGCGCCGCCAGGGCAACGCGCCGGAGGGCCGGGTGCTGGTCGAGGAACTGGCCGCCCGCACCGGCCGCCGCGACGATACCTATGCCGCCGCACTGCTGGCCGATGAGGATGGCCGCGCTGCCGATTCGGAAGCGTGGCTGGGCCGCATCCCCACCGGCAGCCGCACGCCGGACATGGCGCGGCTCGGCCAGCGGCTGCGCAACCAGGCCGAAGTGCAGCGCGCCGTGGCCGGGCTGGCTGGAGCGGGCGACGGCCGCACGGCCCTGCTTACCCTGGCCGCCCGGCCCGACCCATCCGGCGCCACCGCCGCCGCCATCATCCGGGCGCTGGGCGCCGCGCAGGACCGCGCCGGTGCCGCCGAGGCCGCGCGTGTCGCACAGGCCGCCAACCGCACCGCCGGCCCCACCGCGCGGATCGCCATCGCCGGCGCCCTGCTGGGCGCGGGGCTGGAGGCCGAGGCCACCGCACTGGCCAGCGCCATCGAAGCCGCCAACCCGACCCCGGAACAGCGCCGCGACCTGGCCAGCCTGCGCGGCGGCATCGCCATCCGCAGCGCCGATCGGCTGAACGAGGGCGGCGAGCAGGCGCGCGGCTTCGAGGCGCTGCGTCCGGTGCTGGAGCGGGACCCGGAAAACCCCGATGCCCGCCTGGCCCTGGCCCGCCTGCACCAGGGCGCCCGCCAGCCGGCCGAGGCGCTGCGCGTGGCCGACGCCGTACTGGCCCGCAACCCCCGCCACATCGAAGCCCGCGCCGGCGCAGTGGACGCCGCCACCGCCCTGCGCGACCGCGCCCGGGCCGAAGCGCTGATCGCCGAAGGCCAGACCCTGCACCCGCGGGACAGCCGGATGGCGCTGATGGAGGCGCGCATGGCGCGCGCCTTCAGCCAGGAAAGCCGGGCGCTGCGGGCGCTGGACCTGGCACAGCAGCAGCGGCGGGCGGAACTGGGGCAGCCCACAGGTATTCCACTGGCAGGCGGCAACGGCCTGCAAAATCCCTTCCTGCGGCCGGGCGCTTCGGCGCCGCTCGCCAGCATCGGCGGCGCCGTCGTCCCGTCCGACCGCATCGCGCGCGACATCGCCAGTGAGATGGCGGCGCTGGAACGGGCCTCCGGCACCGCCTACACCATCGCGGCCGGCGCACGGACCCGCACCGGCAGTTCAGGCCTGGACCGGTTGACCGAGATCACCGCGCCGCAGGCGGTGGAGTTCTCGCCCGGCGAATTGGGCGGCCGGGTCACCGCCAGCGTTACCGGCACATCGCTGCAGGCCGGTAGCCTCGGCCCCGGCCAGCAGGTGCAGCAGCGCTTTGGCAGCAACGCGGCGACTGGCGCCACTCAGGCGCCGCGCGGCACCGCGGCCGGCGCGGCAGTCTCGGTCGGCTATGTTCGTGGCGACTGGCTGCGCGCCGATATCGGCTCCAGCCCCTTCGGCTTCCCGGGCGGCACGCAGATGCTGGGCGGCGTTGAGGTGGCACCGCTGCTGGCAGAGAATCTGCGCCTCCGCATGACCGGTGAGCGCCGCAGCGTGACCGACAGCCTGCTCAGCTGGGCCGGCCAAACCGATCGAATCGCCGGCCGCAGCTGGGGCCAGGTCGTGCGCACCGGCGGCCGCGCACAACTTGAGACGACGGTGGCCGGCGCCACCCTGTATGCCGGCGGCGGCTATGCCAGCTATGCCGGCAGCCACGTCGCCGGGAACCGGCGGATCGAGGCGGGTGCCGGCGTCAGCTATCCGGTGCTCACGCGGCCCGATGGTGGCCTGACGGTGGGCGCGGACCTGGTCTATTTCGGCTTCGCCCGGAACCTGCGGTATTTCTCGCTGGGTCAGGGCGGCTACTATTCGCCGCAAAGCTTCTACGCGCTGAACATCCCGGTGGATTATCGCGGCCGCAATGGCGATGTCTCCTGGCGCCTTGGCGCCACCGCCGGCTACGCCCTGCGGCGCGAAAGCAGCTCACCCTTCTTCCCGATCGACCCCGAATTGCAAGGCCGGGCAGACGCACGGGCGGCGCGTGACCCGACCGTGCTGGCGCGCTACCCGGCGCAAAGCCAGCAGAGCTTCGTGGGCAATCTGCGGGCCGATGTGGAGTACGCGCTGACGCCGCAGATCAACCTCGGCGCCAGCCTGCGCTACGACAAGGCGGCGAACTGGCAGGAAACGCGTATTCTCGTGCGCTTCAACGGGCGGTTCTGACCGGCAGCACGCCCGGGACCATCCCGGCCGTGACCAAGGACACGCCGGTCCAGCCCAGCACCGGCCATGCGTCGAGCGGAGAAATGGCCGGCGCGATGGCGATGCTGGTCGAGGTCCGCGCGCCCCTGCCCCTGCCCTACCCAGCGCGTTGCTCGCGCGCAGAACGGCAAGCCCTCTGCCAGCACCGCAACCCCGCCCTGTCAGGGTCAGCTGGAACGCCGGCAAACCGGGCGGCACCGCGGCCAGGGTGGATGCCAGGCCGATGCGGCGTTCAGTCGCGCTTTGCCCGCGTCTCGGCATGCCGCAGCAGGAATTCGCGGCCCACCTTTACCCTGGGCGTGCCGTCATATTCCACGATGTCGGCGGTGGCGTAGGTCTCGTGCCAGTTCTCCGGGATGAAGCTGCCGGTGCCGACCACGTCCACCGGCGCGCGGGCCTCCGCCATCACCCGGCACTTGCCGACGCCGAAGCCCGATGAGGCGACTATTCTCACGGCGCCAAATCCTGCTTCGTCCAGCGCCTCGCGCATGCGCCAGACGGCGGCGGCGGAGACACCGGTGCCGACCAGGTGGCGCAACTCCGTCTCACTGCGGTAGCGGCGCACCGCGCCCGGGGCGTGCCGCTCCAGCACGGCGTAGCTCTCCGCCGGATCCAGACCTTCGAGAAACCTGCCGCCATGGGTGTCCAGCCGCAGCGACATGCGGCCGGCCGCGGCCAGCGCGGGGAAGCGACGGCACACCTCCAGCCCATCCGTCACCTCGCGGCCGAAATAATCGACCAGCACGGTCAGGCCTTCATCCGGAAAGGTCTCGTGGAACATCTCGGCGGCGCGCAGCGTGCTGCCGGCATAGCCGATCAGGGCATGCGGCATGGTGCCGCGCCCGGCCTGGGCGCCGAACCAATGCGCGGTGCTGTTGGTGGCATTGCCCACGAAGCCGGTCGCGCCCTCCACCTGTGCCGCGCGGCCGCCCACGCTGGCGGCATAGGCCATCATGTCCTGCATCTCGGCGCCCGCGCAGTGCCGGGCGTCCATCGCCAGGAAGGCCGCGCCCGGCAGTTCCAGGCACATCTGGTAGGCGTTGTGCGCGGCGACGCAGGGGGCGCCAAGTTTCTGCAGGTACAGCGTCTCCAGGTCCGCCAGCTTGGCGAAGCTGCCGCTCAGATAAAGCAGCGGGTCGCCGGCGCCGACCCATTCGCCTTCCTGATGCACCAGTTCAATCTCGAAGGCGGTTCCGCGCTGTGCGGCCACCGCGCGCAGCCAGTCCACCGCGATGCGCGGCGCGCTGATCACCGGCCGGCGCAGGAACACGGCGTAGGTGACGCGGGCATCGCCGAATCGCTCGACGATGGCCCGGGTGCGGTTGAAGTAGACATCGGTGCGACCTTCGATCGCCGCATCACTCTCGCTCATTCGGCGGCCCGGGCGGGACGTTCGGGCGCGACGCGTCGCGCCTTCAACTCCTCGGCGATCAGGAAGGACAGCTCCAGCGACTGCTCGGCATTCAGCCGCGGGTCGCAGAAGGTGGCGTAGTTCTCGCCCAGGTTCGCGGCGGTGAGGCGGTGCGCGCCGCCCACGCATTCGGTGACGTCGGCACCGGTCATCTCGACATGTACACCGCCGGCAATGGTGCCCTGGGCGGCGTGGACGTCGAAAAAGCCGCGCACCTCGTCCAGGATCGCGTCGAAGCTGCGCGTCTTGTATTGGCCCTCGGTGGTGGTGTTGCCGTGCATCGGGTCGCACAGCCAGACGACCTTCTGGCCGGCGGCCTGCACCGCGCGGACCAGCGGCGGCAGGCGGTCGACCACCTTAGCCGCACCCATGCGGCTGATCAGCGTCAGCCGGCCCATCTCGTTGGCCGGGTTCAGCAACCTGCACAGCCCGACCAGCTCGGCCGGCTCCATGCTGGGGCCGACCTTCATGCCGATCGGGTTGGCGACGCCGCGCAGGAACTCGACATGCGCGCCATCGGGCTGCCGCGTACGGTCGCCGATCCACAGGAAATGCGCCGAACATGCATAATGCCGGTGGTGCGTCGAGCTCAGCCGGGTCAGCGCCTGCTCATAGGGCAGCAGCAGCGACTCATGGCTGGTGTAGAAAGCTGTTTCCCGGATCTGCGGCGCGTTGTCGCTATTCATGCCGCAGGCGGCCATGAAATTCAGCGTCTCGTCGATGCGTTGCGCCAAGCCTTCATATCGTTCGGCCAGGGGTGAACGGCCCACGAAATCCAGGTTCCAGCGATGCACCTGGTGCAGATCGGCATAGCCGCCGGTGGCGAAGGCGCGCAGCAGGTTCAGCGTGGAGGCCGATTGCAGGTACGCAAACTGCATCCGCTCGGGGTCGGGCGTGCGGGCGGCGGCGGTGAACTCGGCCGAGTTGATGATGTCGCCACGGTAGCTGGGCAGGGTGATGCCCTCCACCGTCTCGTGGTCACTGCTGCGTGGCTTCGCGAATTGGCCGGCCATGCGGCCCAGCTTCACCACGGGGACCGTCGCACCGAATGTTAGCACCACCGCCATCTGAAGGAGGACGCGAAAGGTGTCGCGGATGTCGTCGGTACGGAACTGCGAAAAACTCTCGGCGCAATCGCCACCTTGCAGGATGAAGGCGCGGCCCTCGCCGGCACGGCCCAGCTCGGCCTTCAACCGCTCGCATTCGCCGGCGAAAACCAGCGGCGGAAAGCGGCCAAGCTTGACCTCCATCGCGGCCAGTGCCGCCTGGTCCGGGTATTCGGGCACCTGCCGGATGGGCATGTCCCGCCAGCTCTGCGGGGTCCAGGCGCGCGCCATTCGTCTCTCTCCAGGTGAAAACCGTCCCAGGTTGTAGGCTACTCCGCCGCCTGTTGCACGCCCACCACCCGGGTGCGGGTGCGAAGCGTGACGAACTCCTCGGCGGAACTCGGATGGATGCCGATGGTGCGGTCAAAATCCTGCTTGGTCGCGCCCATGGCCACCGCGATGCCGATGCCCTGCATGATCTCGGCCGCATCCTCACCCAGCATGTGCGCGCCCAGGATGCGCTGGGTGGCCTGGTCCACCACCAGCTTCATGATGGTGCGGCGGCCTTCGCGCTTGGTGATGCTGTGGCGCATGGTGTTGAAGCGGGTCAGGTAGACATCTACCGGGCCGCCCTTCGCCGCTTGCTCCTCGGTCAGCCCCACCGTGCCGATGGGCGGCGAGGTGAAGACGGCGGTGGGGACGTTCAGGTAGCTGGCGTGGCGCGGGTTGCGGCCGAACAGCGTGTCGGCCAGCGCATGCCCCACCGCGGTCGCCATCGGCGTCAGGTTCAGCCGGTCGATCACGTCGCCGATGGCGAAGATGTGCGGCTGGCTGGTGGCGTGTTCGTCATCGACGATGACCGCACCGCGGTCGTTGGCCTTCACGCCGGCGGCCGCCAGCCCCAGCCCTTCGGTGTTGGGCTTGCGGCCGGTGCAGAAGAAGACGGCGTCGAATTCGTGCATGAAGCCGCTGGTGAGGGTCATCAGCAGCTCGCCCTCGGCGGCGGCGATGCGGGTGGGCATGATCCCGGGGTTGAGCACGATGCCCTGTGCCTTCATGGCGTCCGGCAGCGCCTCGCGGATGTCCTGGTCGAAGCCGGTCAACGGCAGGGTGGCGCGATGGAAGACCTCGACCTGCGCGCCCAGCCCTTGCAGCAGGCAGGCGAATTCCAGCGCGATGTAGCCGCCGCCGATGATGGCGACGCGCGCCGGCAGCTGGGCCAGGGTGAACAGCCCGTCCGAGATCATGCCCAGCTCGGCGCCCGGAATGTCCAGCCGCGTGGCCTGGCCGCCGGTGGCGATGACGATCTTCTCCGCGGTGACGCGCTCGCCCCCGATATCGAGGGTGTGGGCGTCGATGAAGGTGGCGCGCGCGTCGAAGATGCGGCAGCCGGCGGCGATCAGCAGCTTGCCGTCGATGGCGGAGAGCCGGTGCACCTCCGCATCGCGATGCGCGGCGAAGGCGGCCCAGTCATGCGTGCCCTTCTGCATACCGGTCCAGCCGAAGGCGGCGGCGTCCTCGGCCCACATGCCGTACTCGGCGGCCTGCACCATGAGCTTCTTCGGCACGCAGCCGACATTGACGCAGGTACCGCCCCAGAAGCGCTCCTCGGCCACGGCCACCCGGGCGCCGTGGCCGGCGGCGATGCGGGCGCAGCGGACGCCGGCGGAGCCGCCGCCGATGACGAAGAGATCGAAATCATAATTCATGGCCTTAATCTGGGCCGCCAGGGCAGCCTTGTCAGCCCTGCGCTTGCGCCCGGCCATGGGCGCGGCATGATGCGCGCCAAAGCGGAGGAAGCGGCATTTGCCGACAGACCACACCCATGCCCCCGGCCTGACCAGCTGGGTCGCCAGCGCGCAGGCTCAGGGCAACGATTTCCCGATCCAGAACTTGCCGCTGGGCATCTTCTCCAACGGCGGAGCGCCACGCGGCGGCGTGGCCATCGGCGACCAGGTGCTGGATGTCGCGGCCGCGCTGGCCGCGGGCCGGCTGCGCGGTGCGGCCGCACAGGCCGCCGCCGGGCCCAGCCTGGCGCCGCTGATGGCGCTGGGCCGCGATGCCGCGACGGAGCTGCGCCACGCCCTCTCCGCCCTGCTGACGGGTGCACCGGCGCCCGAATTGCTGCACGCGCAGTCGGCGGTCGCCATGCATCTGCCCTGCGAGGTGCGGAACTTCTCCGACTTCATGGCCAGCTATGACCACTGCCACCGGCTGGGTTCCGCGCGCGACCCGGCCCATCCGCTGCCGCCCGCCTTCCACCACCTGCCCGTGGCTTACCACTCCCGCGCCAGCTCGGTGCGGCCTTCGGGCACCGATGTGCGCCGCCCCTGGGGGCAGTATGTGAAGGACGGCGCCACCGTCTTCGCGCCCACCAACGCGATGGATTTCGAGCTCGAGCTCGGC
This sequence comes from Rubritepida sp., assembly GCA_014376425.1. Classification (GTDB taxonomy): domain Bacteria; phylum Pseudomonadota; class Alphaproteobacteria; order Acetobacterales; family Acetobacteraceae; genus Rhodovarius. Next base: position 20,402 of record JACMRO010000490.1, on the reverse strand, counting down.
ATCTGGATCGCCGAGGAAAACGAGCAGGGCCTGCCCACGCCCATCAGCGCCGCCGCCCGCCGCCTCTTCGGCTTCTGCCTGCTGAACGACTGGTCGGTGCGCGACGTGCAGCGCTACGAAATGCCGCCGCTCGGCCCCTTTCTGGGCAAGAGCCTGCACACATCGATCAGCCCATGGGTTGTGACCGCCGACGCGCTGGCGCCCTTCGCCACCGCACGCCCGGCCCGTGAGGCGGGCGCGCCGCCCTGCCCACCTCACCTGGAAACCAGCGCCGACGCGCTGCGCATCAGCATGCACGCGGCCTTGCAGACCCCGTCCATGACCACACCGCACCGCATCACCGAAGCGCCGTTCGAACGCATGTACTGGACGCCGGCGCAGATGGTCGCGCACCACACCTCCAATGGCTGCAACCTGCTGCCGGGTGACCTGCTGGGCAGTGGCACCGTCTCCGGCCCGGCCGACGGCGCCGAGGCCTGCATCGCCGAAATCCTGCTGCGCGGACCCATCACCCTGCCAAATGGCGAGACCCGGCGGTACCTGGAGGATGGCGATACCGTCATCTTCTCCGGCCAGGCACACGCGCCGGGTGCCGCGTCCGTAGGCTTCGGCGAATGCCGGGGCACCATCCTGCCGGCGCACGCCGCATGACCCGCCGCATCATCGACATCTCGGCCGGCCTCAAGGCGGGCATCGCCTCCGACCCGCCGGGGATGGAGCCGCAGATCGAATACATGGACCATCACGACACCGCGCCGCGCATGGCCGATTACATGGGCGTGCCGATATCCGCCCTGCCCGAGGGGGAATATGCCGCCGTCGAACGCGTCACCATCTCGACCCACAACGGCACGCATATGGACGCACCTTATCATTACTTCTCACGCCAGGACGAGGCGCTGGTGCCCGGTGGCCGGCCTTCGCTCCGGATCGACGAGGTGCCGCTGGAATGGTGCTTCAACCCAGGGGTTAAGCTGGATTTCCGGGGCAAGCCGGACGGCCATGTGGTGCAGCCCGGGGAGGTTGAGGCGGAACTCAGCCGCATCGGCCACACGCTCCGCCCGCTCGACATCGTGCTGGTCAACACCCGGGCCGGCAGCCGCTACGGGCAGGACGACTACATCGACAGCGGCTGCGGGATGGGCCTGGCGGCGACCATGTATCTGCTGGAGCGCGGCGTGCGCGTCGTCGGCACCGATGGCTGGTCGTGGGACGCGCCGTTCAGCGCGACGAAGCGCCGCATCGAGGCCGGTGCCGACCCGTCGATCATCTGGGAGGGCCACCGCGCCGGCCGGCAGATCGGCTACAGCCACATGGAGAAGCTGGGTAATCTGGAAGCCCTGCCCGACCACGGCTTCACCGTCGCCTGCTTTCCCGTGAAGATCCATCGCGCCTCGGCCGGCTGGGTCCGCGCCGTCGCCATCATCGAGGAGTGAGACCGATGCGTTTCCTGTGGGCCCTCCTGCTGCTGGCCGCGCCGTCCTTCGCCCAGGACGGACCGATGACCTTCATCAGCCCCTATTCGCCCGGCGGGTCGGACGCGTTTTCCCGTCTGATCGCCGAACATTTCGGCCAGCGGCTGGGCGCGCCGGCGGTGCTGGTCAACCGCGACGGCGGCTCGGGCGTGGTCGGCATGCGGGTACTATCGACCAGCCCGCCCGACGGCCGCACCGTGGCGATCACGCCGATGACTGCCATCGTCGTGCAGCCACACATGGTGCGGAACCTGGGGCTGGACCCCTCCCAGGTGGCCCCGGTCTGCGGCACCAACGAGAACCACCTGGGGATCGTGGTCCGCGCCGACAGCCCGATCCGCAGCCTGGCCGACCTGCTGGCGGCGGGGCGGCAGCGCAGCCTGAGCTACGGCAGCGCCGGGCCGAATTCGCTGCCCTTCCTGGGCGTCTGGCGCATCAGCCGCGCGACCGGGGTGGAGTTCACCCACATCGCCTTCCGCGGCGACCCGCCGCATTTGAACGAAACCCTGGCCGGGCGGCTCGATTTTTCCACCGCGGTGGTCGGCGGCGCGTCGGAATTCATCCTGTCCGGCCGGATGCGGCTGATCACGGTGTTCAGCCAATCCCGCCACCCCGACTTCCCGGATGTGCCGACGGCGCGCGAGCAGGGGGTGGATGCGCTGCAATTCAGCCAGGTCGGCATCTATGCCCCGCGCGGCACGCCCGAACCGGTTCTGGACCGGCTGGAGGCGCTATGCCGGGAGGCGCTGCAGCAGGATGGCGTGCGGCGCATCGCCGCCAGCCTGCGCTCGGTCATCCGCTACCTGCCGCGGGCCGAATTCACCGCGATGATCGCGAGCGAATTCGAGGCGTATCGTGGCATCCTGCGTGAACTGGGCGTGCAGCCCGAATAGACTACGCCGGCAGCGCCATCCAGGGCGGCGGCGCCGGCACCAGCCGGGCGCCGCCGCAGTCCAGCCCCGCGGCGCGGATCGCGTGCAGACGCAACAGCGCCAGCCCTCGCCCATCGCGGCCCGAGCGCATTTCGCCGACATCCGCACCGTCCAGTGTGACGGCGGTGCCGGGCTCGGGCAGCGGGCCCGCAATCGCCACCGGAACCAGCCGGCGTTTGACCAGGCCGCGATACTTCGTCCGCGCCGTCAATTCCTGGCCCATGTAGCAGCCCTTGTCCCAACTGACGCCGTGCAGTTCCTCGAAGCCCGCTTCCAGCAGCACACTCTGTTCGGCGCGCATGTCCCCCGAATCGGGCAGGCCCAGCGCCAGACGGTGCAGGTCGTAGCCGGCCTCGTCCAACGGCCATTCGTCGCGCTGCATCACGCCACGCCAGCCGGCGGCGGGCAGGCGCGGGTCGGGGGCGGCGCCTTCGGGCATCGCAGCGTCGTCCCACCCCGCCACCACGGCGAACCCGGCCGAAGCGTCACGCAGCCCGATCTTCGAGCGCAGCCGGAACCGGCCCAACCGCTCCACAAGCATGGGCGCCGCCTCCCGCTGGCAATCGAGCAGCAGGGCATCGGGCCGGTGCATGATGAAGAAATCCGCCAGCCACTTGCCCTGCGGCGTCAGCAGCGCCGCCCAGACGCAGCGGCCCGGCGCCACGCCAGTGACGTCGTTCGACACCAGCCCCTGCAGGAAGGCCACCCGGTCGGCCCCGGCCAGTTCCACCACGCCACGCTGCGGCAATATCGAGATCGGCATGCCGGTAAGGTGGCGGGGGCGCGGCGGCGGTTCAACCGTGATACAGCGGCGAGGTGCAAATCCTGTTCATCTCCTCGACCCGGATCGGCGACGCAGTGCTGTCGACCGGGTTGCTGGCGGTGCTGCTGGAGCGCCATCCGGGCGCACGCATCACCGTCGCCTGCGGCCCGGCGGCGGAAGGGGTGTTCACCCGCATGCCGGGGCTGGAGCGGCTGTGGCTGCTGCGCAAGCGGCGCTGGTCGGCGCATTGGCTGGGGCTTTGGCGCCATGCGTTGGTGCGGCGGTGGGACCTGGTGGTCGATCTGCGCGGCTCGGCCATGGCCTGGCTGGTGCCGGCGCGGGCGCGAGCGGTGATGCGGGGCGGACGGCGGCCGGGGCACCGGCTGGCGCATCTGGCGCAGGTGCTGGGGCTGGCGCCGCCGCCGCTTCCCGTCGCCTGGTGGAGTGCGGCGGATGCGGCCGCCCTGCCGCCCCTGCCCGGGCGTTTCCTGGCGCTGGGGCCGACCGCGAACTGGTCGCACAAGGTCTGGCCGTCGGAGCGCTTCGTGGCCGTGGCCGTGGCCCTGGACCTGCCGGTGGTGGTGTTGGGCGGCCCGGGCGCGGCGGAGGCCGCGATGGCCGCACCGGTGCTGGCGGCGCTGCCCGGCGCGCAGAACCTGGTCGGCCAGCTGAGCCTCCCACAGGCCGCGGCGCTGCTGTCGCGCGCCTCGCTGTATGTCGGCAATGATTCCGGCCTGATGCACCTAGCCGCCGCGGCCGGCGCCCCCACGCTGGGGCTGTTCGGCCCGACGCTGGCCGATGAATACGGCCCCGCCGGCCCACGCGCCCGCGCCGTGCTGGCCGACCCGCATGAGAGCCCGGACGGCGCCTCGGAGCTAGATCGCCTGCCGCGGATGGACGCGCTGCCGGTGGCCCGCGTGCTGGACGCCGCTACCGCCATGCTGGGGGTGCCGGCGTGACCCGGCTCAGCGCACTCATCGTGGCGCGGGATGAGGCCACACGGCTGCCGCGCTGCCTCGCGTCGGTCGCCTTCGCCGACGAAGTGGTGGTGGTGCTGGACCGCAGCACGGATGGCTCGGCGGCAATTGCGCAGGCGGCGGGCGCACGCGTGCTGGAAGGCGAATGGCCGCTGGAGGGCCCCCGCCGCAACGCCGGCATCGCCGCCTGCAGCGGCGACTGGGTGCTGGAGGTGGATGCCGACGAAACCGTGCCGCCCGAACTCGCGGCGCTGCTCCGCGCGACCATCGCGGCCAGCCCGCACGGTTTCCACCGCGTCGCCATCGACAATTACATCGGCGAACGCCTGGTGCGGCATGGCTGGGCCGGCAGCTTCGGCACCACCGCAAAGCCCATCCTGTTCCGCCGGGGCGCCAAGCACTGGCGGGCGCAACGGGTGCATCCGGGGCTGGACTGGGTGGGGCCAGGGGGCGAGGGCCCGCGCATCGACGGTGCGGCGATCCGGCATGAGGTCGATCGCGACATTTCCGACATGTGGCGGAGGCTCGACCGCTACAGCAGCCTGCGGGCCGCGGACCTGTTGGAGGCCGGCGACATCGGCACGCTGCCGGGCAACCTGCGCCGCTTCGCCAGCCGCTTCATCAAATCGCTGGTCTCGCGCCGCGGTTACCGGGAGGGCGGCTGGGGGGTGCTTCTGGCCTTCTGCGCCGGGCTGTTCCCGCTGCTCAGCCACCTCAAGGCGCGGCTGGAGCCGGAGCGGCACCGGTGAGAATCGTGCTGGCCACCGAGGGGCCACGGCTCCCGGCGGAGCGCCTACTGGCGCAGCCCAGCGGCGGGGTGGAGCTGGCGCTGGCCATGCTGGTGCGCGCCCTGGCCCGTGCCGGCCATGCCGTCACCGTGCTTGCCGGCACCGCACCGCCCGAAACCGATGGCGACGGCGTGGTCTGGACCGCCAGCACCACGGGTCCGGCCGATCTCGTCATCGCCAATCGTGCGCCGAAACTCTTCTGGCGCCTGCCGCGTGGCCCGCGGGTGCTGTGGCTGCACAATCCGGCGCGCTACCTGCGCAAGCCGCGCCATGCCGTTCCGCTGCTGCTGGCGCGGCCGCGGATCGTGGTGCTGGGGCCCTCGCACAGGGCCACGCTGCCCGCTCTCTTCGCCGGCCGTGCGGTGGAGATTCCGCTGGCGGTGGCGCCACCTTTCGATGCCGGCGGCACGGCCAGGCCGCCGCCCGGGCCGCTCGCGGTCTTCGCCTCCAACCCGCTGCGCGGCCTGGACGCACTGCTCGGGCTTTGGGCGGCGCGCATCTTGCCGGCGGTGCCCGACGCCACGCTGCATGTCTTCGCGGGCGCCGGCGTGTATGGCGACGACCCAAAGCTGGCAGCCCGCGTGGCGCCGGTGCTGGAACGTGCCGCGCATACGCCCGGCGTGGTGCTGCGCGGGCCGCAGAGCCGCGCCGTGCTGGCCCACGAGTATCGGCGCGCCCGCGCCATGCTCTACCTGGGTGACGCCGGCGAAACCTTCTGCCTGGCCGTGGCCGAGGCGCAGGCCGTGGGGCTGCCCTGCGTTCTGGGGGCCGCCGGCGCGCAGGCTGAACGACTGCGGGACGGGCAGACCGGCATCCTGGCGGCCGACCATGACGCATTCGCCGCCGGCGCCATCCGCCTGCTGCGCGACGACGCCGCCTGGGCCTCGCTGCATGCCGGCGCCATCGCCCGCGGCCCCGGCGCGGACTGGGCCGCGGTGGCTGCCCGCTTCGTGGCACTGGCGCGGTGATCGCGCTGCTGACCCAGTGTTTCCCGCCCGACCATGGCGGCATCGAGACGCTGATGGGCCAAATGGCGCTGGCGCTGCATCAGGCGGGCCGCCCCGTGGTGGTCCTGGCCGACCACATCCGCGGCGACGGGCCCGAACCGGCCTGGCCCTTCGCGGTGCGGCGCTTCGGCGGCCCGCGGCCCTGGCGGCGGTGGCGCAAGGCACGGGCGCTGGCGGCGCTGCGGCCCGCCGCCGTGCTGGCCGATAGCTGGAAGTCGCTGGAGGCGCTGCCGGCCGGTGCGCCGCACACGGTCGTGCTGGCGCATGGCAATGAGCTCCTGCGCGGCCGCGAGGCGCGGATGCGGGCGGCGCTGGGGCGCGCCGCGGTGGTCGCGGCCAATTCGGCCTACACCGCCGGGCTGGTGGCCGGGCTGCATGAGCATGTCGCAGTGGTGAACCTGCCGCTCGCGCCACCGCCCGCCATGGCGCGGGTCACGCCGCCCGGGCGCCGCATAATCGGCGTCGGCCGGCTGGAACCGCGAAAGGGCTTCGACCGGGTGATCGAGGCGCTGCCCGGCCTGCCTGGCGCCAGCTTCGCGCTGGTGGGCGCAGGCGCCGACCTGGCGCGGCTGGCCGGGCTCGCGGAGGCATTGGGGGTGGCCGGCCGCGTCGCCTTCCTGGGGCCGCTGGCCGAGGCCGCAAAGGCGCGGGCGCTGGCCGATGCCGACGTCTTCGCCATGCCGGCGCGGCAGGCGGGCGCGTCGGTCGAGGGCTATGGCCTGGCGTATCTGGAAGCAGCCTGGTTCGGCCTGCCCAGCCTGGCCGGCACGGCGGGCGGCGCGGCCGATGCCGTGCTGCATGGCCAGACCGGCCTGGTGGTCGATGGCGCCGACCCCGCCGCGGTGCGCGACGGGCTGGCCGCCCTGCTGGACGACCCGGCGCTGTGCCGCCGCCTGGGCGATGCCGCCCGCGAAAGGGTGCGGCGCGAGCTTAGTTGGGAGGCGGTTCTGCCGCGCTACCTCAGCCTGCTGGAGCCATCTTCCGTTCGTAGTGCCTGAAGTACTTCTGGGTCACCAGGTCGGTCTTCACCACGATGCAGACGTCGGTGGTGTTGAATGGCTCGTCCAGCACCGCGCCTTCTCCGACGAAGCCGCCAAGGCGCAGATAACCCTTGATCAATGGCGGCAGCGACAGCAAAGCAGCCTTGGCGTCGTAGCTGCCGGGCGGCAGTCTGCTCATGTCGACATAGCGGTCCTGCAAGGCCCGGGCACGCAGTTCGGGCGGCGCCAGGTGCTGCTGCACCAGGTAGGAGAGCTGCGCCGCATTGGCGTCGGGGTCCACGCCCGGCAGACTGGCGCAGCCGAACATGATGCCGCAACGATGCCGGGTAACGTAGGAAGCGATGCCCTGCCACAGCAGGTTGAGCGTGCCCCGCGTGCGATATTCGGTGGCAACGCAGCTGCGCCCGAGCTCCAGGATTTCGCCAGGAAAATTCTCCAACGCGGTGATGTCGTATTCGGCTTCGCTGTAGAAACGGCCGATTCGGGCGGCGGCGGACCGGCGGATCAGCCGGTAGGTGCCGACCACCGACGATGCGCCCTCGCCCCGGTCGTGGTCGAGCACCAACAGATGGTCGGCCACCGCGTCGAACTCGTCGATGTCGAGGCCCGAGGCGCGCGCGGCCTCGTCCGGCCGCGCCCCCATTTCATCGACGAAGACCTGATAGCGCAGCCGCTGGCCGGCCTCGACCTCGGCGGCGCTCTCGGCCACCCGCACGCCGAGGTTGCCGGCGCGGATTTCGACGAAATGCTCGGTCATCGGGGCTTTCTGGCGCCGGGCCTGGACGGCGGCGAGGGCTCAGCCGGCTCGATCCGCCGGGCGAAGAGTTGCAGGCGGACATCGACCAGCGCGAAGCCCAGCCGGGCGGCGATCTCGGCCGCGATCGCCTCATGCGCCGCGTCCTCGAATTCGATCACCCGGCCGCTATCCACATCGATGAGGTGGTGGTGATGGCCGCGATCCGTCGGGTCGTAGCGGCTGCGGCCCTCGCCAAAGTCGCGCCGGGCCAAAATGCCCTTTTCTTCCAGCAGGCGGACGGTGCGGTAGACGGTAGCGATCGAGACGCGGCTGTCGAGCACCGCGGCGCGGCGGTACAACTCCTCGACATCGGGGTGGTCCTCGCTCTCGCTGAGCACGCGGGCGATGATGCGGCGCTGGCCTGTCATCTTGAGGCCGCGCTCGACGCACATCCGCTCGATCCGCGATATCGGGGCGTCGGCGCCACGCCCTAACCCCGGCTCAGCCGCGCTGGTTTCTATGACCAAGACCAAGGTCCATCAGCTCCGCCCGTTCGCCTGCAGCATACCGGCCGCAGCGAAACGGTCCAGTGAAGCGGTCCAGTGAAGCGGCGGTCAGCCCTTGGCCTTGGCCGGCCGGCCACGCGGCTTGGTGCCCAGGCCAATTTCCTTGGCCAGCGCCGAGCGCCGCTTGGCGTAATCCTCCGCCACCATCGGGTAGTCGGACGGCAGGCCCCACTTCTCACGGTATTGATCGGGCGAGAGGTTGTAGGCGGTCTTCAGGTGACGCTTCAGCATCTTCAACTTCTTGCCGTCTTCCAGGCAGATGATGTAGGCTGCGGTGATCGACTTCTTCACCGGCACGGCCGGTTCCTGCCGTTTAACTTCGGGTTCAGGTACTGGCTTGCCCAGGTTGCTGAGCGCCGCATGCACCTGGCTGATCAGGCCTGGCAATTCCGCCATCGCCACGGGGTTGTTGGCGACATGCGCCGACACGATTTCCGCGGTCAGCCCCAACAGATCCTGGCCCGAAACATGCTCCAACATTTAACTTCCTCTTATTTGACTGGCCAATTGACCAGAGCACATTGCTATTCGCTCCGCAATATGAACTGCTGCCATCCCAACAATGGAGTTAGGCATTACGTCTGCATTGGAACCACCAGCCGACTACAGCATTGACGTCCGCCGGGATGTTTGTCCGATGACGTTTGTCCGCTGTCGCCTGATGCTCGACCGGATGGCTTCTGGCCAAGTTCTGGAAGTGTTGTTTTTCGGCAATGAACCTGCGCGCAATTTGCCACGCACCGCAATCGAACAAGGCCATAGCGTGCTCAGCCAGGAAGATGGACGTCTGCTGCTGCGCAAAGGTTGAGCCGGAGCAGCCAAGCGTCGCTGCCATCGGCATAGTAGCCGGGCCGGCGACCCACCCGGACGAAGCCCAGCCCCGCATAGAGCGCCTGCGCCGGCACGTTGCCGGCCGCGACTTCGAGATGCAGAACCGTCACGCCCTGGGCCAGGCACAACGCCCCTGCCTGCCCGACCAGGGCCTGCGCCAGGCCCTGCCGGCGCCTGGCCGGGACGGTTGCCAGGGTGATGATCTCCGCCTCATCCAGCACCGCACGCACAAGAATGAACGCCTGGCCTGGAACCCAGCGAGCGCAACAGCCCGGGCTTAGCAGCAGTGCCGCGATGTCGGCCGCGCCCCAGCCCTGGGGGAAAGCGCCAGCGTGGATCGCCGCCAGGGCCGACGCATCCGCCGCCGTGGCCGCGACCGGGCCAGTCACGTCGTGGCCGGAGGGTCGATGTACAACGGCTCGGCCGCGCCCGACGGCAGTTCGCCCCGCAGCATGGCACAGGCGGCCAGGCCCACGCCCACGGCATGCGCCAGCACTGGCCCGCCCAGCGCCACCGGCGCGCCGCGCGCCAGCAGACGGGAAGCTGCCCGCGCCGCACCGTCGCCCACCAGCCAGACCGGGCATTCCGGTCGTGGCAGGTCGGTTTCGGCAAAGGCCTGCGCCGGGTTGCCGGGCCGCTCAAGGAACAGGTGGCCGCGCTTGCTGTCCAGCACGGCCCAGATGGCGCGGCCGGTGGGCGGGGCTGCCTGCGCCGCCAACGCCTGGCCCGTGGAAACGCCCAGCAGCGCAACCCCACGTGCCAGGGCAAGCCCCTGGGCCAGCGCGATGCCCGCCCGCAGGCCGGTAAAGCCGCCCGGCCCGATGCCGACCGCCACCGCGTCCAGGCTGCCACGCCCCAGCACCTGTTCGAGCAGCGTCGGCAGCGTGGAGGCGTGCCCCATCGCGCCGTCGCGCGTCGCGCTGGCCGCCACGACCCCGTCCTCCAGCAGCGCCACAGAACAGCGCGGCCCGGCCGATTCCATGGCCAGCACCCGCATCAGACGGCCAGTTCGAGCATGACCGGCGCATGGTCGCTGGCCTGCGTCCAGCCCCGCGCGGCGCGGAACACGGTGTGCGACCGCAGCCCGCCGGCCAAGTCGGGCGAAACCCAGATGTGGTCCAGCCGCCGGCCGCGGTCGCTCGTCTCCCAATCCAGCGCGCGGTAGGACCACCAAGTGTATAGCTTCTGGTCGGGCGGCACGAAATGCCGCAGCGCGTCGTGCCAGACGCCGTCGCGCTGCCATTCGGTCAGCGCCGCCACCTCCGCGGGGGTATGCGACACGACCTTCAACAGTTGCTTGTGCGACCAGACATCATGTTCCAGCGGCGCGATGTTCAGGTCGCCCAGCATGATCCGCCGGGGCACGCCAGCGCGGCCGCGTGACCAGGCTGTGGCCTCGGCGATGAAATCCATCTTGTGGCGGAATTTCGGGTTCAGCGCCGGATCGGCCACATCGCCACCGGCGGGGATGTAGAAATTGTGCAGTTCCAGCGGCCCGGACGGTAGCGCCACATCGACCCCCAGGTGCCGGCAGTCGCCCCGGCCGCACCAGTCCGGTGCATCATGGCGCAGCGTGAAGGGCAGCCGCGACAGGATCGCGACCCCGTTATAACCCTTCATCCCGCGCCCGGCGACGTGGTCGAAGCCCAGTGCCCGCAACGCCTCCAGCGGAAAGTGCTCGTCCGGGCACTTGGTCTCCTGCAGGCAGATGATGTCGGCCTGCAGCGCCGCCTGCAGCCGCTGCAGCAGGGGCAGCCGCAGGCGGACGGAGTTGATGTTCCAGGTGACTATACGCAACGCGGGGCGCAGCGACATCAGACGATGGTGGTCCTCACCTCGCCCACGCCCTCGACCATCCCTTCCAGCACGTCGCCGCGGACCACGGCGGCAACGCCTTCGGGCGTTCCGGTCATGATCAGATCGCCCGGCGCCAGTGCCACCAGCTGCGACAGGTTGGCGATCACCTCGGGGACCGACCAGATCAGCTTGGCCAGGTCGGAGGTCTGCGTGACGCGGCCGTCCACCTTCAGCTCGATCCGGCCCTTCGACGGGTCGAAGCCGTTCGCCGGCACCAGGGGGCCCATCGGGGCCGAGAGGTCGAAGCCCTTACCCATGTCCCAAGGCCGGCCGGTCTTCTTGGCCTCGTTCTGGATGTCGCGGCGGGTCATGTCCAGGCCGCAGCAATAGCCCCACACGTGCTTCAGGGCGTCCTCGATGCTGATGTTGGTGCCGCCGGTGCCGATGGCGACGACCAGCTCCATTTCGTGGTGCAGCGACTTCGTCACCGTCGGGTAGGGCATGTCGGCGCCGCCGATGACCACCGCATCGGCCGGTTTGGTGAAGTAGAAGGGCGGCTCACGCGTCGGGTCGCTGCCCATCTCGATAGCATGCTCGGCGTAGTTGCGGCCCACGCAGAAGATGCGGCGCACCGGGAAAAGAGCGTTGCTGCCGGCAATGGGCAGGGCGGCGATGGCGGCAGGTGGGATGACGTATTCGGGCACGGGCGCTTCCTCGGCTGCGATGGGGTCGCTTAGCAGGGCGGGGCGGGGCCGGCCAGCGCGCGCAATTCGTCGGTCACCGGGCCTTCCAGCGCTGCCTGCAGCGCCGCCAGGGCGACCGCGCCATCAGCCCCGTCGATGACCCGATGGTCGAAGCACAGATGGACTTGTACACCGCCATCGGCGCCGATCGGGCCGTAGGTGAGGAAGCAGGGCAGGATGCTGACGCTGTCGACGATGTCCACACCGCGGGAGCCCAGGGTCGAGATTGCGAAGGTTCCGCCGGCGCGCAGCACGGGTTTGGCCAGCGCCATGGCCACCAACAACGCCAGCCGCCGCAGCGGCCAGGGGAACCCCGCGAAACGCCGCATGTTGCGCAGCCGCCGCTCCTGCGCCAGGGGCGCCCTTGCGGCATGGTCAAGCAACGCTGCCAGTTCCGGCAGCGGCCGCCGGTCCGGGCCTCGGATCCGCGCGAAGCCCAGCATGCCTTCCGCTTCCCGATGCAGCACGATGCAGCCCACCGGATGTTCCGCCTCGACCAGGTGTGGCCGGGGCCAGGCGGCGTAGGCACGGCGCAGCGCCGGCTGCGCGGCGGACACCTGGGCGAAGGCCTTGAGGAAGAGCGTGGTCCAGGGCGGCCGTGGCACCGCTAGGGCGGCCCGGGCGGCACAACACCGCGGCACCTCCAGTCGCACCGTCAGCACGCATCGGGGCACGCGCAGGGAAGCCCAGGACAGATCGGCCATCAGGCGCCGGCCCGGTGAGAGGGGAATGGATTTCATGCGACCCGCAAAAAAGCGCCCGGCCAGGGGGGTGGCCGGGCGCCCATTGTTGTACTTCCGATCGGAGTTGTAGGGCGAGCCGGCAGGGGGGTGCCGGGCCGCCACCGGCGTTCAACAAGCGCCGGCTTAGGCCATATTAGCCGCAGAGACGGATCAAGGCAAAAGATGAATCATGCGCCATGGCGATTGTCGTGGCCGGTTGCCTGTCCGGTACGCCTGTTCCATGCTCTTCGCATGCGCATCCTTCTTCTCGCCTTTTCCGCCCTGTTCGCCCCCCTGGTCGCCCCCCTGGTCGCCCTGGCCGCCACCGCCCGGGCCGAGCCGCCCACCGCCGAGGCGGTGGTGGATGCGTTCGAGGCCAATCTCGGGCCGATCACCACCTACCGGCCCAGCCACCCCAAGGGCAGTTGCGCGGCAGGGCACTTCACCGCGACGCCGGAGGGTGCCCGCCTGTCGGTGGCCCCCGTATTCAACGGTCAACGGGTGCCGACGATCATCCGTTTCGGGGTGGGCGGGGCCAATGTCCGCACGCCAGACACGGCACGCAGCACGCGCTCGCTGAGCGTTCGGTTCGAGACGCCGCAGGGCGACATCTGGGACATGGCGAATGTCAGTTTCCCGATCTTCGGCGCGGCGACGCCAGAGGCGCTGGTGGCCGGGCTGCTGGCGCGTCGGCCGCTGGCCGGTGGCCAGCCGGGCCCCGCCGCGGTGGCAGCCTTCGTCGCCGCCAACCCCGCCAGCCTGCTGCAGGGCCGGCTGATCGCCGCCACCCTGCCGCCGGCGAGCTGGGCGACGACGCCCTATTTCGGCATCAACACCTTCCGCTTCCAGGGCGCCGATGGCCAGCTACGCCCGGCGCGGTGGAGCTTCGAGCCGGTGGCGGGCACGTCGCGCCTCACCGCCGAACAGCTGACCACCATGCCGGCCGACTTCCTGGCCGACGAATTGCGCGCCCGGGTGGCACGGGCGCCGGCGGAATTCGACATGGTGCTGCACTTCCCAGCCGCGGGTGACGACCTGAACAACCCGACCGTAGCCTGGCCGGAAGACCGGCCGCGGACTGTAGTGGGCCGGCTGGCGGTGACGTCGGTGCAGGCCGGCCCCGGCGGGCCGTGCGACCCGATCAGCTTCATGACGCTGGACCAGGAGCCGGGCATTCAGCTGAGCGACGACCCGACCCTGCAGGCGCGGGCAAGCTCCTATGCGGTGTCACTGAGCCGGCGCACGCGCTGACAAGCTGGGGCGGGGCCGGTCAGCCCCGCTTCTTCATCTTCTTGGGGTCCCACCCGCCGCCGCCGGGGCCCATCGGCTTTGGCTTCCACCCTTCCTTCTTCGGGCGCTTCGCCGGCACGCTGTCCTGCAACGAACGGCCGGCCAGGTTGGGCGCCATGGCAGCGCCGCCTGGCAGCCCCAGCTCCATATCCTCCAGCCGCTTGATCTCGTCGCGCAGCCGCGCCGCGGTTTCGAACTCCAGATCGGCCGCCGCCGCGCGCATACGCTTCTCCAGCTCGGCGATGCTGGCCCGCAGATCCTTGCCGACGAAGTTCAGCGTGGCATCGGCCTCGCTCGCTTCCACCGTCACGTAATCGCCCTGGCTGACGTCGCGCAGGACATCGGAGATGTCGCGAATGATCGAGATCGGCGTGATGCCGTGCTCCTCGTTGTAGGCGAGCTGTTTGGCGCGGCGGCGATCGGTCTCGCCCAGCGCCTTCCTCATGCTTTCCGTCATCCGGTCGGCATAGAGCACCACCCGGCCGTCGACGTTGCGCGCAGCGCGGCCGATGGTCTGCACCAGCGACGTCACGCTGCGCAGGAAGCCCTCCTTGTCGGCGTCCAGGATGGCGACGAGGCGGCATTCGGGAATGTCCAGCCCTTCGCGCAGCAGGTTGATGCCGATCAGCACGTCGAACACGCCGCGGCGCAGGTCGCGGATGATCTCGATACGCTCCAGCGTGTCCACGTCGCTGTGCAGGTAGCGCACCTTGATGCCGGCCTCGGTCATGTAGTCGGTCAGGTCCTCGGCCATGCGCTTGGTCAGCACCGTCACCAGGATGCGGCCGCCCTGCTGGGTCACGGTCCGCACCTCGGCCATCAGGTCGTCGACCTGACCTTCGACCGGGCGGATGTCGTAGAGCGGGTCGACCAGGCCGGTCGGGCGGATCACCTGCTCGGAAAAGACGCCCGCGGTACGTTCCATCTCCCACGGGCCCGGGGTGGCGGAAACGAACACGGTTTGCGGCCGGAACGCCTCCCACTCCTCGAAACGCAGCGGCCGGTTGTCGATGCAACTGGGCAGGCGGAAGCCGTGCTCGGCCAGGATGGCCTTGCGCGCAAAGTCGCCGCGGAACATGCCACCGATCTGCGGCACCGTCACATGGCTTTCGTCGACCACCAGCAGCGCGTTGTCGGGCAGGTATTCGAACAGTGTGGGCGGCGGCTCGCCCGGGTTGCGGCCGGAAAGATAGCGCGAGTAGTTCTCGATGCCTTTGCACGAGCCGGTGGTCTCCATCATCTCCATGTCGAAGACGGTGCGCTGTTCCAGGCGCTGCGCTTCCAGCAGGCGGCCGGCGGCGTGCAACTCCTCCAGCCGTTGCTTCAGCTCGGCCTTGATGCGCAGCACCGCCTGGCTGAGGGTGGGGCGCGGCGTGACGTAGTGGCTGTTGGCGTAGATCGACACCTTTTCCAGCTCGCCCGTGACCTCGCCGGTCAGCGGGTCGAACTCGCGGATGCCGTCCACCTCGTCGCCGAACATCGACACGCGCCAGGCGCGGTCCTCCAGCTGCGACGGCCAGAGGTCCACACTCTCGCCCCGTACCCGAAAACAGCCACGCTGAAAGCCGGCATCGTTGCGGCGGTATTGCTGTTCGACCAGGCCTTTAATCAACAGGTCGCGGTCGATCCGCCCGCCCTTTTCCAGCTTCACCACCATCTTCGAATAGGTCTCGACCGAGCCGATGCCGTAGATGCAGCTGACCGACGCCACGATGATGACGTCGTTGCGTTCGAGCAGGGACTGGGTGGCGGCGTGCCGCATCCGGTCGATCTGTTCGTTGATCTGGCTGTCTTTTTCGATGTAGGTGTCGGTGCGCGGGACATAGGCTTCGGGCTGATAGTAATCGTAGTAGCTGACGAAGTATTCGACGGCGTTGTTTGGGAAAAAACTCTTCATCTCGCCGTAGAGCTGCGCCGCCAGCGTCTTGTTCGGCGCCAGGAACAGCATGGGTTTCTGCACCGCCTCGATCACCTTCGCCATGGTGAAGGTCTTGCCCGAGCCGGTGACGCCCAGCAGCACCTGATCACGCTCGATGTTGTTCACGCCGGCGATCAGTTCGCGGATGGCGTTGGGCTGGTCGCCATTCGGCTCGAACGGGCTTTCGACCTCCAGGCGCCTGGTAAAGGGCGGCGCCGGGCGGGCGGGCGGAACGAAGGTGACGGGGGTGAACAGTTGGTTCATGGGGCGGATATAGGCAGCGCCGGGCCAATGCCCACAGCCCCGCCCCCTAACGGATCGGTGGCGCGTACATCAGCCCGCCGCGGTTCCACAGCCCGTTCAGCCCCCGCGGCAGGCCGATCGGGCTGCCCGCGCCCAGATTGCGCTCGAAGATCTCGCCGTAATTGCCGACCGCGCGGATCGCATTGTAGGCCCAGCGCCGGTCCAGCCCCATCATCGGGCCGTGGTCGCCGGCATTGCCGAGCAGGCGCCTGATCTCGGGGTTTGGGCTGGTCAGGAAGCTTTCCACATTGGCTTGCGTGATGCCCAGCTCCTCCGCCGTCAGCAGCGCGAAGATGGTCCAGCGCACGATGTCGAACCACTGGTCGTCGCCATGGCGGACGACGGGGCTGTGCGGCTCCTTGCTGATGATGTCGTCCAGGATCACGTGCTCGGCCGGGTTGGGGAAGCTGGCGCGCAGGCCGGCGAGTTGGCTCGCATCGGTCGAATACGCATCGCAGCGGCCGGCCAGGTAGCTGCGGCGGGCTTCGTCATTCTGCTCGAACACAACGGGCAAGTACTGGATGTTGTTGATTCGCGCCCAGTCGGCCAGGTTCAGCTCATTGGTGCTGCCGGCGACGACGCAGATGGTGGCGCCCACCAGGTCGGTGGCCCTGGTGATGTTGGCCGAGCGCCGCAGCATGAAGCCCTGCCCGTCATAGAAGCTGATGGCGGTGAAGTTCAGCCCGTTGGCGGTGTCGCGCACATGCGTCCAGGTCACCGTGCGGGCAAGCACGTCGATCTGCCCCGATTGCAGCGCCGTCAGCCGGGCATTCGTGGTCAGCGGCACCCAACGGACCTTCGCCGGGTCACCCAGCACTGCGGCGGTCAGCGCGCGGCACAGGTCGTTGTCGATGCCGCGATACTCGCCCCGGCTGTCGGGCATCGAAAAGCCGGCCGCGCCGGTCGACGTGCCGCAGATCAGCAGGTCCCGCGCGCGCACGGCACCGAGCGTGGGGCCAGGCTGGGCGATCTGGGCCAGGGCCAGACAGGGAAGCAGCAGCAGGGCCAGGAGATGTCTGATCATTGTCGCAGCATGCGCGGCGCGGCGGGACCGCGCAACTTGACGTGAATCGGCCTTGGGCGAAGGGTGGCGGTACAATCACGACCCTGGAAACACATGGCGACGCCCATCGCGACCTCCTCCGGCACGCCCCTCCCGCAGCGCCTGCTCGCGCTCGCGCCGGGCCTGGCCTTCTGCTTCGCGGTGGCGGGGCTGGCCATCCTGGTGCGGCGGGCAACGGGGCTGGCGGCGCTCAATCCCGTTGTGGTGGCGCTGGCTCTGGGCATTGCCTGGCGGGCAGCGCTGGGGCCGACGCCGTCGCTCAGGGCCGGGGTCGCCTATGCGGTACGTCCCGTGCTGCGGGCGGCGATCGTGCTGCTGGGCTTGCAGGTGACGCTGGGCATGTTGTGGGCGCTGGGGCCCGGCGCGCTGGCGCTGGCGGTGGTGGTGGTGGCGGCCACCCTGCCCTTCACCATCTGGCTGGGCGCGATATTGGGGGTGGACCGGGCGCTGTCACAGCTGATCGGCACCGGCACGGCGATCTGCGGCGCATCGGCCATCGTGGCTGCCAACCAGGTGGCGCGCGGCCGGGATGAGGATGTGACCTATGCACTGGCGGTGATCACGCTGTGCGGCACCGCGGCTTTATTGATCTTCCCGGTCCTGGCAGGCCCACTCGGGCTCTCCGCGCAGGAATATGGGCTGTGGTCGGGGGCTGCGATCCATGAGGTGGTGCAGGCAGTGGGCGCCGCGGCCGCCGGCGGGCCGGAGGCAGCGCAGACCGGCACGGTGATGAAGCTGGCGCGCGTCTTCCTGCTGGCGCCGGCGGTGCTGGCGCTGGGCTGGTGGGTGGCGCGGCAAGCCGGCGGCGCGGCGGGACACGTCCGCGCGCCGGTGCCCTGGTTCGCCTTCGGCTTCCTGGGCCTGGTCGTGCTGGGCAGCACCGGGCTGGTGCCGGCGGCGGCGGTCGATCTCAGCCGCTTCCTGGTGCCGTTGATGCTGGCGGCCAGCGTGGCGGCGCTGGGCTTCTCGACCGACCTGCGGGCGCTGCGCGCACGCGGGATGGCGCCCCTGATGCTGGGCGTCGCCAGCACGCTGTTCATCACCTTACTGGCGCTGGGGGGCGTGAAGCTGATCGGTTGAGGGCAGAAAATGCCACGCCGCCACCATTATCCCACCCGAGTGCCGCCATCTCTCGCCGCTACACCTTCTACTTCACCAGGAGGTGTCTCATGCGTCGCTCGATCATCGCCGCGGCTGTTCTGGCCACCGGCATCGTGACGTCTCTCGCCGCGCCTGCCCAGGCTTACTCGCCGCTGGCACAGGCACAATATTACAGTGCCGGTCAGGGTTATGGTGACCAAGGATACGGTGGCCAGGGCTATGGTGGCCAAGGCTACGGCGGCGGGTACGGCGGTGGGTACGGTGCCCAGGGGTATGGCGAGCCGGATTGGCAGCAGCGCCGCGAGTGGCGCCGCCAACGCGACGAAGCCCGCATCGCCGAGGCGGCACGGCAGGAAGCCTGGCGCATCGGGCAGGAGCGTGAACAGCGTCGCGAATGGCGCCGGGCGCAGCGTGAGCAGTCGGGCTATGGCTACTACCAGCGCGGCTGGTAGTCAGACCGGCACCGCCTCGAACCGGCGCGAGGGTGTGACGAATTCCTGCTGCGCCGCCACCATGAGGATTTCGCGTGATCCCGCCTCGGCGGTACGCGCGAGCAACCCGTAGACCGACGACGCGGCGGCCGACAGTGCGGCCGCCGCACTTCCCGTCCGCATCCGGTGCAGCAGGAACAGCGCGCAGATCGCATCGCCCGCGCCATTGACCGACAGCGGCAGCAGCGGCGTCTCCAGATGCCAGAAGGCGCCGCCCTCCGCCGCCACCATGCCGATATGGCCGGGCCGGCTTTCGAAGCTGGTCAGCAACACGCAGCGCGGCCCCATGGCCTGCAGGGCGGTCAGCGCCGCGCGGGCATCGTCCAGCGTGGCGATGCTGTGGCCGGTCAGCCATTCCAGCTCGAAGCGGTTGGGCGTCGCGATGTCGGCCAGCCGCAGGGCGCGGTCGCGGAAGAATTCGGCGATGCCCGGCCGCACATACACGCCGCGGCCGTCATCGCCGATCACCGGGTCGCAGCAGTACAATGCCGCGGGGTTGGCGGCGCGCACCTGGTCCACGGCATTCAGGATTGCGTCGCCGATATCGGCGCCGCCGACATAGCCCGAGAGCACGGCGTCGCAGCGCCCCAACACGCCGCGCTCGGCCATGCCGGCCACGCAGTCGCGCACCAACGCGCCCTCGAACACCTGGCCGCGCCAGGCGCCGTAGCCGGTGTGGTTGCTGAACTGAACCGTGTTGACCGCCCAGACCTCGGCCCCCAGCCGTTGCAGGGGGAACATGGCGGAAGCATTGCCGACATGGCCGTAGGTCACCCAGGACTGGATGGAGAGGATGTTCTCTGACGCGGCTCGCGGAGCGAACGCGGCACCGCTCACGGCAGGTCGACCATCAGCCAGCCGCGGCCATCCATCCGCGCCGCGTCGCCTGCCAAAAGCAGCACGGTGGTGGTGGCGCTCTCCACGATCGCGGGGCCGGCCAGCAGCGCGCCATCGGCCAGCGCGCCGAAGCTGTGCACCCCCACCTCGCGCCAGCCATCGAGGAAGATGCGGCGGGTGGCCAGCGGTGCGGGGGGTAGGGCAGGCATGGCACCGGCGGCACCCGTCAGCCGGCCCAGCGCGGCCACGCGGGCGTTGACCAGCACCACCTCGTCCCCCGGCAGGTCGTAGGTGAACAGGGCGCGGTGCTGCGCGTGGAAGGCGTCGCGCACCCGCGCGGCGATGCCGGTGGCCGCCCAATCCAGCCCGTCCAGCTTGACCGAAACCTCGAAGACCTGGTCGCCATAGCGCATGTCGGCGCTCCGGGTGGCGGTGATCCCGCCCTGAAACCATTCCGCCATCCGCGCCCGGGCCTGCGCCTCCTGCGCATCGAAGATGGCGCGCAGGGCCGCGTCGTCGGGCACGCCGGCGGGGTCGTTAACGCTGCGCGTCATCTCGAAGCGCAGATCGGTGCGCAGCATGCCCCAGGCGGAAAGGCCGGCGGCGAATAGCGGCACGGCATAACGCCGCATGCCCAGGTCACGCGCCACCGCGCTGGCGTGCAGCCCTGCGGCGCCGCCGAAGGCCAGCAGCGTGGCGCCGCGGGGGTCGACGCCGCGGCGCACGGTGGCGACGCGCACCCCATCGGCCATGCGGGCGTTGACCAGGCGGTGGATGCCGGCCGCGGTCTCCAGCGGCGCGAGGCCCAGCGCTGCCGAAAGCCCCGCCATGGCGGCATCGGCGGCGGCGACGTCCAGGCGCTGCGCGCCGGCCAGGAAGGAGGCGGGGTTCAGGTAGCCCAGCACCAGATTGGCATCGGTGACAGTGGGCTCGGTACCGCCGCCGCCGTAGCAGGCCGGGCCGGGCCGGGCGCCGGCGCTGCGTGGGCCGACCTGCAGGGTACCGCCGGCGCCCAGATGCGCGATGGAGCCGCCACCGGCGCCCAGTGTCACGATGTCCAG
>JACMRO010000489.1 GCA_014376425.1 Rubritepida sp. | reverse complement strand
ATCTATCGCCGCATCGCCACCGCCGGCGTCACCATCATCTTCGTCAACACCCGGGCACAGGCCGAGCTGGTGTTTGCCGCCCTGTGGAAGCTGAACGAGGACGCGCTCCCCATCGCGCTGCACCATGGCAGCCTGACCGTCGAGCAGCGCCGAAAAGTCGAGGCGGCAATGGCGCTCGGCAAACTGCGCGGCGTCGTCGCCACCGCCAGCCTCGACCTGGGCATCGACTGGGGCGCGGTGGACCAGGTGGTGCAGGTCGGCGCGCCCAAGGGCGTGTCGCGGCTGCTGCAGCGTGTCGGCCGCGCCAATCATCGCATGGACGAACCTTCGCGCGCGCTTCTGGTGCCGGCCAACCGCTTCGAGGTCATCGAGTGCATGGCGTCGATCGGCGCCGTCGCCGCCGGCAAGCAGGATGGCGAACCGCCCCGGCCGGGCGGGCTGGACGTGCTGGCCCAGCACATCCTGGCCATGGCCTGCCACGCTCCCTTCCACCCCGATATTCTCTATGCCGAGGTCACCCGCGCCGCGCCCTATGCCGGGCTGACCCGGCGCGATTTCGACGATACCGTTCGCTTCGTCCAGGATGGCGGCTATGCGCTGCGCAGCTATGAACGCTTCGCCAAGCTGTTCCAGGATGCAGACGGGCTGTTCCACGTACGCTCCAGCGCCGTGGTGCGGCAGCTGCGGATGAATCTCGGCACCATCGTGGAAACGCCGCTGGTCAAGGTGCGGATGCGCGGCGGGCCCTATCTGGGCGAGGTGGAGGAGTGGTTCATCTCGACCCTGCGGGCCGGCGACAATTTCCTCTTCGCCGGCCAGGTGCTGCGGTTCGAGGCCGTGGAAGGGGTCGCCGCCGTCGTCTCGCGCGGCGGCGATGGGCAGGCCCGCGTGCCTACCTATGCCGGCAGCAGGATGCCGCTCACGACGTACCTGGCCAGCGAAGTCCGCGCCATCCTGCACGACCGCGAGCGTTGGGAGGCACTGCCCGACGAGGTGCGCGAATGGCTGGCGATGCAGGAGGCGCGCAGCATGCTGCCGGCGCCCGACGAGCTGCTGGTCGAAGTCTTCCCCCGCGGCGAAAAGTTCTTCCTCGTCGCCTACTGTTTCGAGGGCCGGCTGGCGCATCAGACGCTGGGCATGCTGATCACCAAGCGGATGGAGAAGCTGGGCTATGGGCCGCTAGGCTATCTCGCCACCGATTATGTGCTGGCGGTGTGGAGCGCCTTCGAGCCCACCAACGTCGAACCGCTGTTCGAGCAGGATATTCTGGGCGAGGAGCTGGAGGAGTGGATCAATGAGAGCTCGATGCTCCGCCGCACATTCCGCAACATCGCCACCATCGCCGGGCTGTTGGAGAAGCATCATCCGGGCCAGGAGAAGTCCGGCCGCACGATGACGGTTAACGCTGACCTGATCTACGACGTGCTGCGGAAATACCAGCCCGACCACGTCCTGCTGCGGGCGACGCGGGCGGAGGCCGCCGGCGGTCTGACCGATGTGGCCCGCATCGCCGCGCTGCTGGCGCGGGTGCAGCACCAAATCCGCCACGTCCGGCTCGACCGTGTGTCGCCGCTTGCGGTGCCCGCGCTGATCGAGGAGGGCCGCGAATGGGTGGCGGGCGGCGCCGAGGACGCGCTGCTGGCCGAGGCTGCGAGCCTGGTGCATGACGCCACCGATGGCGCCGAACGTTTCAACGAATTGCTGGCCGAAGTGACCGAGGGGCATGATCCGAAACCGGCGCGCGAGCCCCGGCAGCGCCGGAACCGCTCCGTTCGCTCCACGCCGCGGGCGGCATCGCGGGTGGCGGCGCGATGATTGCGGCCCCGCTCCATATCGCCGGCGAGCGGTTGATGCTCTGCCCGTCCGGCGTCCTGATCTGGCCGGCGCAGGGGCTGCTGGCGGTGGCGGACATGCACCTTGAAAAAGGCAGCCACCACGCGGCTCGCGGCCGCATGCTGCCGCCCTACGACACGCGTGAGACGCTGGCGCGCCTGGCCCAGGCGCTGCGCCGGCACGCGCCGCGCCGCATCGTCTTCCTGGGGGATTCCTTCCATGACGCGGACGGTGCGCACCGCATGGCGGCGGATGACCGCGCGCTGCTCACCCGCCTTCTGGCGCCGCTGGCGGTGCATTGGGTGCTGGGCAACCACGACCCGGCGCTGCCCGCGCATCTGGGTGGCGACATGACCGATTGCCTGCGCCTGGGGCCAATCATCTTCCGCCACATCGGAGGTGGTGAGGTCGCGAGGTTCGGCGAGGCGGAGATCAGTGGCCACTTCCACCCCAAGGCCAGCCTGGAGGTTCGCGGCGGAGTGGTCACCCGCCCCTGCTTTCTGGCGGAGGCGCGGCGCGTGGTCTTGCCCGCTTTCGGCGCCTACACCGGCGGGCTGGACGTCCGCGACCCCGCGCTGGCGGCTTTCGCGCCGCGCGGGGGCCGCGTCTTCCTGCTGGGGCGCGACCGGCTGTTCAGCGTGCCGGTCGGCCCCGCGCCGGTTACTTCAGCAGGGCGTGATCGATCGGCAGGATGATGCCGTTCGCCGCGGTTATCACCGGCACCAGAACACGGGCCGGGCGGGGCATGTTGAAGCCGCCGACACCCGGGCCAGCATTGTCACCCAAGGTGACAAGCAGGTTGTTCTCAGCCGTGCGGTCCACCTTCAGCATTGTGCCGTTGCGGCTGCGCAGCATGGTGGTGGGCGCCTGGAAAGAGGCGATTGGGTGCAAACCATCGACGATGTGCAGCGCGGTAATGGCCGCCAGAGCGACCGGGTCTTGACCGCCCGACGAGTTGGTATTCGTCGGAGTGGGGGTCAGGGTCGCACGGATGTTGGCGGGGATGGTGTCCACGCCCGCATCGGTCGGCGCGAACAGGGTGAAGTTTCCGGCGCCGCGCAGCGTGGCCAAGCCGCCTGAATGCTGCAAAATCTCAATGAAACTGCCGAAGCGCCCATCAGCGGCCAGGGCGTCGGCGATGGAACCGCTCTGGGCGCTCGGCGCTATCTGGGCGCGGAGTACTGTGGGCGCGGCCAATGTCGCGGCAGCGGCAATCATGATTTGACGGCGAAATTGCATAATTTTGGTTCCTTACCTATCTGAGGTAACCCGAAAACGCATTAACCTGTTTGCGGTTGCTTTGACCGAATCGCTAACCCCCAACGGGGTGGGAAAGCGACAATCATTCCCCAAATAATCCCGATGACTTCGAGCATTATGTGGTTCAGGCAGGATTTGCGCCTGGCTGATAACACCGCCCTCGACGGAGCCATGGCCCAGGGGCCGGTGTTGCCCGTCTACGTCCTCGACGATGAGGCGGCCGGTGCCTGGCGCACGGGGCGTGCCCAGCGCTGGTGGCTGCACCATTCCCTGGTCGCGCTGGACGCCGCATTGCGGCAACGCGGCACGCCGCTGCTGCTGTTGCGCGGTGATGCGGTGGCGCTGCTGGCCGCGCTTGCCGATGCCGTGGGGGCCGGCGCCGTCCATGCCAGTCGGCTCTACGAACCCTGGGCCCGGGAGCGTGACGCAGCGCTGGCCCTCGCGCTGGGCAGCCGGCAGCTGGTGTTGCACAGCGGCGCCCTGCTGCATGAGCCACACCGAATCCGCACCGGCCAGGGCGCGCCCTACGCGGTGTATTCGCCCTTCGCGCGGGCCATCTTCGCGCTGGGGGACCCGCCGCCGCCGCTCGCCGCCCCGGCCGCGCTAACCCCGGTGCCGCACGCGCCCGGTCTGACGATTGACGGGCTGGGGTTGCTGCCCAGTCGGGACTGGGCCGATGCCTTTCCGCAGCATTGGGTCCCGGGGGAAGCTGCGGCAGCCGCGCGGATTGGCGGCTTTGGCCAGGCCGAGCTGGCCGGCTATGCCGATGGCCGTAACAATCCCTCCGTCGCCGGCACCTCCGGCCTCAGCCCACATCTTCACCATGGCGAAACGTCGCCCCGCCAGGTGTGGCACGCCGCCCGCGCCGCCGGTGCGGGCGGCGATCATCCGTGGCTGAAGGAGATCATCTGGCGCGAATTCTCCTCCCACCTGCTGTGGCACCGGCCGATGATGCCAGAGCAGCCGTTGCAGCCCGGCTTCGCGAATTTTCCATTCGAGCCAGACGCGGCACTGCTGCACGCCTGGCAGCGCGGCCGCACCGGCTACCCGATCATCGATGCCGGCATGCGTCAGCTTTCGGTGACGGGCTGGATGCACAACCGGGTGCGGATGATCGTGGCAAGCTTCCTGGTGAAGCACCTGCTGCAGCCCTGGCAGGCAGGCGCGGCATGGTTCTGGGACAAGCTGGTGGACGCCGACCTCGCCTCCAACAGCGCTTCCTGGCAGTGGGTGGCAGGGTCGGGCGCCGATGCGGCACCTTATTTTCGCGTCTTCAACCCCATTTTGCAGGGTGAGAAATTCGACGCGGCCGGCGCCTATGTGCGGGCCTGGCTGCCGGCGCTGGCCGCCGTGCCCGACCGCTTCATCCACCAGCCATGGAATGCGCCCGCCCCGCCCGCGGGCTATCCTGCGCGCATCATCGACCATGCCGCGGGGCGGGCGCGGGCCCTGGCAGCCTATGCCGCGATGCGCTCCTGATGCGCTACTCCGACCCGCTGCGCCTGGCCGAACGCGGCTTCGCCGGGCTGCGGGTGGTCGGCGATGTGCATGGCGAGGCGCGTGCCTTCGAGGCCGTGGGCGCCCGTGCCGAGGCGGGCGGACTGTTCCTGATTTACTTGGGCGAGCTGACCGATGGGGGGCCGGGTGCGCCCGGCGTACCGCGCCCGATCTTCT
>JACMRO010000488.1 GCA_014376425.1 Rubritepida sp. | reverse complement strand
GTCTGGCATATGTTCCCTCTAGCCCCAGCCGCCACCCAGCGCACGAAACAGGCCGACCGCGGCCTGGTATTTCGCGAGCCGGACCTGGATCAGGAAGTTGCGGGTGTTGAACAGGGTCTGCTGCGTGTTCAGCAGCGTGATCAGGTCGATGGTGCCGGCGCGCAGCTGGGTCTCGCTGATCGCATAAGCGCGCTCCGCGCTGCGGGTTGCGGCCTGCTGCAGCGCCTCCTGCTCGGTCGTGTCGCGCAGTGCCACGATTGCCTGTTCCACCTCCACCAACGCCTGCACGATCGCGGCGCGGTAATTCTCCAGCAGTTCCTGCGCCTGCGCCTCGGTCAGCCGCACCCGGGCACGCAGGGCGCCGAGTTGGAAGATGGGTTGCGTCAGCCCGGCCGCCAGGGAGTACAGTGCCGAGCCGGGCCGCAGCAGGTTTTCCAGCACCAGGTTCTGGAAGCCGCCGGAGGTGGTGAGGGTGATCGCCGGCAGCAGGGCGGCGCGCGCGCTTTCGACGCTGGCCTGGGCCGAAGCCAGCGTGGCTTCGGCCTGCCAGATATCGGGGCGGCGGACGATAATCTCAGCCGGCAGGCCAGGCGCGACCACGGGCAGCCGCAGCGCGGCCAGGGCCATGGCGGGCCGCGGCACCGTCTGTGGCACCTGGCCGGTCAACGTGCCCAGCGAGTAGATGTTCTGGTCGATGCTTTGCCGCAGCGGCGGCAGTTGCGCGCGCTGCTGCTGCACCAGCGTGGCCTGCTGTGCGATGTCGAGCCCGGTGCCGGTGCCGACCTCCAGCCGCTGGTTCAGAAGGGTGAGGATGCGCTCGGCGGCGGCCAGGTTCTGCTGCTGGATCTCCAGCTGCTCGCGCGCGGCCAAGATGGCGAAGTAGGTGTTGGCGACCGATGCCTCGGTGGTGATGCGGATGGTGCCGACATCGAAGCGGCTGGCGTCGGCGGTCTGCCGTGCGGCTTCGGTGGCGGCGCGGTTGCGGCCCCAGAAGTCGATCTCGTAGCTGGCCTGGAGGTTGGTCTGGAAGATCTCGCGCTGCACGAAGCGGCTGCGGCCGGCGACGCTGACGGCGGTGGCGGTCGAGAGCGGCGTCTGGCTGCGCGAGGTCTGCGCGCCGAGATTGCCGCTGGGCAGCAAGGCTTGGCCCACGATGCGCAGGTTCGCATCGGCCTGGCGGATGCGGGCCTGGGCGGCGCGAATGTCGAAATTATTGGTCGTGGCGGCGGCCATCAGCGCGTCCAGCTCAGCCGAGGCGAAGCCACGCCACCAGTCGGGCGCGGGCCAGACGGCCGGGGCCGGCTCGGCCGCCGAGAGGCGCGCGGGCAGGGCGATGCCCGAGGCGAGCGACAGCCCATCGCCGCAAGCGGCAAGCGCGAAAGGCGCCAGCCAGACGAACAGGCGGCGGGAGGCGGGCAAGACTGGCATGACGCCAGGGTAGGGGAAAAACCCCATCACGTCCCGGACGATCGATGGCGCTCTGTGACGAAGGGTGTCGAACGCTCGGGTACAGATGCCGCAAGAGCGGGTGGCGGGCGAGGCTGCGCTCGCCGCGGCCGCGCGGATGGTGTCGCCTCGCTTCTTTCCCGGTGGCTGAGCCCTAGCGATACCACCTCGTCGGCAGCCACATTACGATCTCGGGCACATAGGTGCACAACAGAAGCACGCCGACCAGCGGGATCATGAACGGCCATACCCCGCGCGCCGCATCCTCGAAGCTGATATTGCCCACCCGGGCCAGGATGAACAGCACGATTCCCACCGGCGGCGTCAGCAGCCCGATGCACAGGTTCAGCACCATGATCAGGCCGAAATGCACCGGGTCGACGCCGATGGTCTCCATGATCGGCAGCATGATCGGCGTCAGGATCAGGATGGCCGGCAGCGGTTCGATCGCCAGCCCCACCAGCAGCAGGAAGATGTTGGCAAGCAGCAGGATCAGCCACTTCTCCGTGGTCAGCGCCAGCACCCAGCCGACGACGAGTTCCGATGCCCGCGTCGTCGTCAGCAGCCAGCCGAAGATCTCGGAGCCGGCGACGATGATGAGGATGGTGGCGGTGATCTCCACCGTCTCGAAGCTGACCTTCACGATGGCCTTCCAGCCCAGCGTGCGGAACACCACCACCCCC
Source organism: Rubritepida sp. (assembly GCA_014376425.1). Taxonomy (GTDB): domain Bacteria; phylum Pseudomonadota; class Alphaproteobacteria; order Acetobacterales; family Acetobacteraceae; genus Rhodovarius. Next base: position 3,525 of record JACMRO010000488.1, on the reverse strand, counting down.
AGCAGCAACGCCCAGGCGACGGCGCAGATGGCGCCCTCGGTCGGCGTGAAGGCGCCCATCCGCATGCCGCCGATGATGATGACGGGCGTCAGCAGCGGCAGCACGCCACGGAAGAAGGTCCGCGCCATCTCGCTGACACGGAACGCCGCGTCAGCGCCATAGCCGCGCACCCGGGCGTAATAATACACCATGCTCATCAGGCAGGTCGCCAGCAGCAGGCCGGGTACGATCCCCGCGGCGAACAACTGGCCGATGCTGGCATTGGCCGAGACGCCATAGATCACCAGCGGCAACGACGGCGGCAGCAGCGGGCCCAGCATGGAGCTGGCCGCGGTGATGCCGACCGCGAATTTCGGATCGTAGCCATGCGCCTTCATGGCGCGCACCTCGATGGTGCCCAGCCCCGCCGCATCGCCGACCGCGGTACCGCTCATGCCGGCGAAGATGACCGAGCCGATGACGTTCACCTGCGCCAGCCCGCCGCGCATCCAGCCCACCGCGGCGACGGCGAAATCGTAGATGCGCTCGGTGATGCCGGCGGTGTTCATCAGCAGGCCGGCGAAGATGAAGAACGGCACGCAAAGCAGCGGGAAGCTGTCCACGCCCGACGCCATGCGGTGGACGATCGCCAGCATGGGGATGGAACCGTCGATGAGGGCGAAGACGATGCCTGAGCCGGCCAGCGCGATGGCGACGGGAAAGCCCAGGGCGAGGAGCCCAAAGAAGCCTAGCAGGAGGATCGCCGCCGTCATGCGATTACCTGTTGCGTGTTTGGCGCATCGCCATGCCGCCAGCGGCGCCAGATCCACTGCGCCTCACGCAGTGCCATCGCGACGAAGCCCAGGAAGATCGGCCAGTACACCCAGCCCAGCCCGTGCCGGAAACTGTCCATTGGCATTTCGCCCATGCGGTCCGCCAGGTCGAAGCCGACGACGGCGCCGAACACCCAGAAGGCCAGCCGCCCGGCATCGAGGATGACCCACAGCACCCGCCGGGCGGGCAGCGGCAGCGCCTGCTCCAATACCTCCACGCGGATATGGGTGCCGCGGCGCACCGCCCCGGCCGCACCCACGAAGGTCAGCACCATCAGCAGGTAGCGACTGACCTCCTCGGTCCAGGCAACGCTGTCATTGAGCACGTAGCGGGAGAAGAACTGAGTGAAGACGAGGATGGCCATGACCCAAAGCAGGACCAGGCCGAACCAGTCCTCCGGCCCGTAGTCGCGCAGGCGGAAATGGCGCAGGTCATCGGCGTAGCCAGCTTCCTCCGCCGTGGCCACGCCTTCGAATGGCTTGGTCATGCTTCCCCCTGTTTGGATCAGGGTGGGGGCAGCGCCGGGCGGCTGTCAAAGAAGCAACCGCGCGACCGGTCCGGGGGCGCCTGGAGCCGCCGCGGGCTGACGATGCGGGGCAGAGGTCGAGGCGTGCAGGCCCCTTGCCACGCGGGCGCGCCGGGGGCAGAGAACCGCCGTCACCTGGGTGAGCCCCTTTGTCGGGGCTGAGAGGCGGGACGCATCCCGCGAGCCTTGGAACCTGATCCGGTCAGCACCGGCGAAGGGATCGGTGCGCGGGCCAGGGTGGCCCGCATTCCCCCCTCGTCGCGCTCGCCGCATGGAGGAAATGGGATGAACCGGCGTAGTTTTCTGGCCGCAACGGCCGCAACCCCCGCCCTGGCGCAAGGCAGCCGCGCCCGCACCCTGCGCTTCATGCCGCAGGCCGCGCTCGCCGCACTCGACCCGATCGTCAACCCGACGACAATCGTCTCGACGCACGGGTTCTGCGTGTTCGACACCCTGTATGGCGCCGATGCGGCGCTGCGACCGCAGCCGCAGATGGCGGCGGGGCATGTGGTGTCGGAGGAAGGGCTGCGCTGGACCATCACGCTGCGGCCAGGCCTGCGCTGGCATGATGGCGAAGCGGTGCGCGGCGCCGATTGCGTGGCCAGCATCCGCCGTTGGGCGGCGCGGGACGCGTTCGGCGCGGTGCTGCTGCGCGCCACTGACGAATTGAGCGCGACCGATGACGGCATCGTCTTCCGCCTCAAGCGGCCGTTCCCGGCGCTGCTCGACGCGCTTGCCAAGCCGGCCGCCAGCCCGTGCTTCATGATGCCCGAACGCATCGCCGCCCTGCCGGCTGACCGGCCGCTGGGGGTCGAGCACATGATCGGATCAGGGCCCTGGAAGTTCATTCCGGCCGAGTTCGTTCAGGGTGCCCGCGCGCATTACGCGAAAAATGAAGCCTATCTGCCGCGTGACGAACCGGCGCAGGCGGCGAGCGGCGGCAAGCGGGTGCATTTCGACCGGCTGGAGCTGATCTGGATCCCCGATGGCGGCACCGCGGCGGCCGCGCTGCGCACCGGCGAGATCGACTGGATCGAATACCCCCTGCCCGACCTGGTGCCGGTGCTGGACCGCGACCGCAACACCCGAACCCAGATCTACGATCCCAACGGCTTCCTGGGCTTCCTGCGCTTCAACCACCTCCACCCGCCATTCGATGACGTGCGGGTGCGCCGCGCCATCCGCGACGTGCTGGTGCAGAGCGATTTCATGCAGGCGGTGGCGCTGCCTGGGGACTGGCAGGAATGTCACGCGATGTTCCCCTGCGGCCTGCCGGCGACGCGGGAGTTCACGCCCGCGGCGCCCCGCGGCGGAGCCGCGCAAGCGCATGAGGCAGCGATGCAGCGCGCGCGCGACGCGCTGCGCGAGGCTGGCTACGCGGGCGAGCCGATCATCCATGTGAACCCGAGCGACTTCCCCGCGGTGACACAACAGGGACGGGTGACGGCGGACCTGATGCGGCGGCTGGGGGTGAACATCCAGCTGGTCGAGGCCGACTGGGCGACGACCATCGCGCGGCGCAGCAACCGCGCGCCGGGGCCGCAGGGCGGGTGGAATTTGCATAACACCAACTTCCCGGCACCGGGGATCGCCAACCCGGCGGTGTCGCCCATCATCCGGATGAATGGCGCGGCGGCCTGGTTCGGCTGGCCCGCGGATGCGGCGGTGGAGGAACAGGTGGAACGGTGGACCCTCGCGCCCGACGGCGCGGTGCAGGCGGATGCGATGGCGCGGCTGCAGGAGCTAGCGTGGGAGGCGGTGCCGTTCGCGCCGACCGGGCTGTTCAGGTTGCGGACGGCGTTCCGGGCCGATCTGTCGGGGGTGTTGCAAGGGCCCAATCCGTTCCTGTGGAACCTGCGGCGGGGCTGAGCCACAACACCATCATCGCTCACCCCGGGACCCGCTGCGAGCGGGCCGGGGCGTCAACCGTCGCGGGGTGTGGGGCGGCAGGAACGGCACGCTAGCGTAGAGGGGCCCGCGTGGCACAATCCGCGTCGAATCATGCGTGGATCAGAGGCCGACCGCAGGGCTCAGCAGCCCCCCGGCGCCACGGCCAACTCCAGCATCTGCCCATCCACCACGAACTCGCCAAAGTCCATCTTCAGCCCGTCCGCCACACCATTGGCGAAGTAGCGGAGGGACACTTCATAGCCCGGCGTGCTGGCGCCGCCCTGCTGTCCGGCGTC
>JACMRO010000487.1 GCA_014376425.1 Rubritepida sp. | reverse complement strand
CTGCGCCGCCGCCAGCGCCACGGTCGCCTGCGGCACCCAGCAGGCCTCGAACGCCCCACCCGGGGGCAGGGCGGGCAGGGCGCGCACCGCCTCGGCCAGGCTTTCGAGGCCGCAGAGGCCGCAACCCATCGGGCCCGCCAGGCGGCGGCGGCGGGCGGTCATCCTATCCTCCAAGGCATCGGCGATGGTGGTCCGCAATTCGATGCCATCAGCCACCACCACCGTCTCGATGCCCAGCACCTCGCCGGCGTGGCGCACGATCCCTTCGCTCAGGCTGAAGCCCAGGGCGAAATCGTCCAATGCTTCGGGCGTCGCCATCATCACGGCATGGGCGGCCCGGTTGTAGCTGAAGGCGACCGGCACTTCGGCGGCCAACATGCGGTTGGCCTGTTGAAGGCCAGGCTGCCGCCTTGCCCAATGAACGGTTGCGACGATCGCCTCGGGCAGCAGCGTCTGCGACATGTCCAGCGCCCCATGGTTCCCATGCATGACGCGTGGCGCCGGCCGTGGGTTGCCGGCAACCACGGCCGGCACCACGCCGTTCAGTTGCAACATGAAAAAACCCCTCCGGATTCAGCCCTATGACGGCCCTTCAGGCGGCTGGGGTTCGCTCAACTCCGTGCAGGAGGTGCTTCGGCGTGAGGGCAATGCCGTGAGTACTGCCCTGGCGCTGACCCAGCAGAACAAGCATGACGGCTTCGTGTGCGTCTCATGCGCCTGGGCCAAGTCGCACCCGCCGCATGTGGCGGAGTTCTGCGAGAATGGCGCGAAGGCGACGGCTTGGGATCTGACCAGCCGCCGCATCGGCGCCGACTTTTTTGCCCGTCACAGTGTGGCGCAGCTCGAAGCCATGTCGGACTACGCGCTCGAGGAGGCCGGCCGGCTGACCGAGCCGATGCGCTGGAACCCGGCCAGTGATCATTATGAGCCGGTCTCGTGGGAGGAAGCGTTCGGCCACATCGGCACTGAATTGAAGGCGATGGAGCCCAACCAAGTCGTGTTCTACACCTCCGGTCGGGCGTCGAACGAGGCGGCCTACATGTGGCAACTGATGGCGCGGCTGTACGGCACCAACAACCTGCCCGACAGCTCCAACATGTGCCACGAGAGCACCTCGGTCGCGCTGCCGATGTCCCTGGGCGCGCCTGTCGGTACCGTCACGCTGGAGGATTTCGAGCACACCGACTGCATCCTGATCTTTGGTCAGAACACCGCGGTCAATGCGCCCCGGATGCTCCACCAGCTGGACGAGGCGGCGAAGCGCGACGTGCCGATCATCAACTTCAATCCGCTGCGCGAACGCGGGCTGGAGCGCTTCACCAACCCGCAGAGCCCGAGGCAGCTATTGGTCACCGGCTCGCGCCAGATCCTGACCGCCGACCACCGCCTGCTGCCGGGGGGCGACATGGCGGTGCTGGTCGGCATCGCCAAGCTGTTGTTGGAATGGGATGACGAGGCCCGCGCCGCCGGCCGGCCCGCGGTGCTGGATTGGCCGTTCATCGAGGCGCACACGCATGGCTTCGAAGACTTCGCCGAGTTGGTGCGTGGCCATGGCTGGGATGAGATCGAGCGCCTGTCCGGCCTGCCACGCGCCGAGATCGAGGGCACCGCGCGCAGCTATGCCCGTGCGAAGGCCACCATGGCCGTCTACGGCATGGGGCTGACGCAGCACCGCGCCGGCGTGCAGACGGTGCGCATGCTGGCCTCGCTGCTGCTGATGCGGGGCAATATCGGCCGGCCGGGCGCGGGCATCTGCCCGGTGCGCGGCCATTCCAACGTGCAGGGCCAGCGCGCGGTGTACGTCACCGAGAAGCCCGAACTGGCGCCGCTCGATACCATGGCCGAAATGTATGCCTTCGAGCCGCCGCGGCTGAAGGGGATGGATGTGGTGGAGAGCGCGCAGGCCGTCATCGACGGGCGCGCGCGGGCCGTGTTGCAGCTGGGCGGCAACCTGGTGCGGTCGCTGCCAGAGCGTGGCTTGCTGGAGCCGGCGTGGCGCCAGCTGAAGCTGACGGTGATGATCACCACCAAGCTGAACCGCAGCCATCTGGTGCATGGCCAGGTGGCCTACCTGCTGCCCTGCCTGAGCCGCATCGAGATCGACCGGCAGGCCAGCGGGCCGCAGATCGTCTCGATGGAGGACAGCACCTCCGTCATCCATCCGTCGCGCGGCATCCGCGAGCCGGCCAGCAGGGCGCTGCTGTCGGAGCCCGCCATCATCGCGGGTCTGGCGCAGGCGATGCTGCCGCCCAACCCCCGCGTGGACTGGCGCGGCTGGGTCGCGGATTACGCGCGGGTGCGCGACGAGATCGCCCGCACCCACACCGAATGGTATGCCGACTACAATCGCCGCCTGATGCAGCCCGGCGGCTTCCTTCGGCCCAACCCCGCCCGCAAGCGCGACTGGCGCACGGTGACGGGCCGGGCGCAGTTCAGCCGCCCCGAAAGCCTGTTCGCGAACCCCGATGTGCGGATCAGCGGCGGCGACGTGCTGGCGTTGATGACGGTGCGCAGCAACGATCAGTTCAACACTACTGTGTACGGCACCGACGACCGGTTCCGCGGCATCAATGGCTCGCGCGACATCGTGATGTTGAACGCGGCGGACATGAAGCGCCTGGGGCTGAAGGCGGGCGACACGATCGGGCTGGAGACCGCGGTCGATGATGGCGTGGAGCGCAGGGTCAGTGGGCTGCGGGTGGTGCCCTTTGAGCTGCCTGTGGGCTGTGCGGCGGGCTACTTCCCGGAGCTGAACCCGCTGCTGCCGTTATGGCACCACGCATTGGAGGCGCATGTGCCGGCCGCCAAGTCGATCCCGGTGCGGGTTTTGATGGGCAGCTGATATGGCGGACAGGGTGGGATTCGAACCCACGGAGGAGTTGCCCCCTCGGCGGTTTTCAAGACCGCTGCCTTCAACCACTCGGCCACCTGTCCGGGCTGCCCGCAGCATAGCCGATGCGCACGCCCCGTCCAGGATCGGCGCTGGCGATGGGCAATTTACCCGTCGCCTGCGACCGCTACCCGATCGGCCCGCCATCCTTGCGCACGATGGCGATCACGGCGGGCCGCGGTGGCATGCCCGGCTGGAAATCCGGCCAGCGGGTGCTGGGGTTGGCGAAGGTCGAACCCGCATCCTCGCCCGGATGCTGGATGGCCAGGAACAGCGTCGTATTGTCTGGCGTGAATAGCGGTCCGCAGACCTCCGCACCCGTCGGCGCCTGGTAGAACAGCCGGGTTAGCGCCCGCCCGCCGCCCTGGGTGTCGGCGGCGTACAGGCCATCGGCCACGCCCGCCGCGCTGGGCGCGCCATCGGTCGCAATCCAGATGCGGCCTCGGCTGTCGAAGGCGCAGTTGTCGGGGCAGGAAAGCCAGCCCTGGTCGGAGGTCGCGCGATGGTAGCGCGCGCCGGCATCGTGCCCGGGCTTGCCGGCCAGCAGGAAGATCTCCCAGCGGCCTTCCAGGGCAGCATGCTGCACCGCCGCGGTGCCGGCACCCGGCGGGATGATCTCGATGACATGGCCATGCGCATTGCGGGGCCGCGGATTGGCGGCGTTGACCTCGGTGCGGGTGCCGTTGTTGGTCAGCAGAACATAGACCCGGCCATTGACCGGATTGACCTCGACATCCTCTGGCCGGTCCATCGGCGTGGCGCCCAGCAGGTCGGCGGCGCGGCGGGTCTCGATCAGCACGTCGCCCTGGCTGTGGAAATTCTGGGCGGCCGTGAGCGGGCCTTCACCGAAGACCAGCGGAAGCCAGCGCAAAGCGCCGTCCTCCTCGAATTTCGCCACATACAGCGTGCCGTCATCCAGCAGGTCGCGATCGCCCTCGCTCCAGGGCCGCGCGGTGACGAATTTGTAGACATAGTCGTTGCGTTCATCATCGCCCATGTAGAGGACGAGGCGGCCATCGGGCGCCACCGCATGGGTGCAGCCCTCATGCTTGAAGCGGCCCAGGGCGGTGCGCTTGATCGGCGTGGAAGCCGGGTCGAAGGGATCGATTTCGACGATCCAGCCGAAGCGGTTGGGCTCGTTCGGCTCCTGGTCCAGGCTGAAGCGCGGCTCATGCGCCGCCCAATTGTAGATCGGCTGGCGGGGGATGCCGTAGCGGCGGTAGGCCGCGGCTTGCTCGCCCGTCGCCGCCGCTTCTCCCGAGAAGTAGCTGTTGAAGTTCTCCTCGGTCGTCAGGATGGTGCCCCAGGGCGTATTGCCGCCCGCGCACTGGTTCAGCATTCCCAGCACGCGGGTGCCCTCAGCGTCGGCCGAGGTGCGCATGCGCGGGTGGCCGGCGGCGGGGCCGCTGATGCGCATGGGGGTGTGCGCGGTGATCCGGCGGTTCATGGCACCGCCCGGCACCGTCTGCCAGCGGCCATCGACGCGGCGGATTTCGACCACGCTGCCGCCATGCGCCGCCATTTCGACGGCCGCCTGTTCGGCCGTGGTGCTGCGCCGGCTGGCCGCCCGCCCGGCCGTGCCCGGCAGCATGAGCTGGGTCGAGGTGTATTCATGATTGACCCACAGCAAGCCGTGCTCACTGTTGGTCGAGCCCTTCGGCAGGGGCCGGAAATCCAGATAGTCATTATTGTAGCCGAACTGCCTGGCCTGGGCGGCCCCGCTCTGGCCATTTGGGTCGAAGGGCGGGGCATCGGGCAGCACCGGGTCGCCCCATCGAATGACGAGCTGGATGTCGTGCCCTTCGGCCACCGCGTCGCCCTGCGCCAGCTGATGCCGCAGCTCGGTGAACTGCAGCGTGCTCGGGCCGCCCTGCCGCGGGATGTCGGCGGTGCCCAGCTGTGAGGCGCTGATCTGGGCATGGGCGCCCTCCACCAACCCATCCGCCAGCGCCGCAACACCCGCCAGGCCGCGCAGCGCGGCACGGCGGGAGAGGCGCGCGCGCACCACATCGCCGATCGGGCGAGCGGGAGCGGGGTTGCTGCCGATATCCTCGATCTCGTTTTCGTCGTTCATCTTTAGACTCCTACGCGGCGGGCAGTTGGGGCGGGCGTTGCAGGCGACAAGTGGCGGCGCTCAGCCCTCGAGCCGGACCCCCGCGGCGCGCGCCACACTGGACCATTTCAATATTTCGGCTTGGATGAAGGCGCCGAACTCCTCCGGTGTCGTCGGGTCGGGAATCGAGGCCAAGGCTATGATGCGCGCGGCCACCGCATTCTCGCGCAGCAGCGCGGTGACATCGCGGTTGAGGCGGGCAATCACCGACTCGGGCGTGCCGGCCGGCGCCACCAGCCCGGCCCAGCCAGCGGCCGAGAAGCCCGGCAGCACCGTCTCGGCCACGGTCGGCACCTCGGGCAGTGCCGCCATCCTGTAGGCGGTGGTGATGCCCAGCGCGCGGACCCGGCCGGACTGGATGTGCGGCATCGCGCTGGCGGTGCTGTCGAACATCAATTGCACGTTGCCGGCGATCAGGTCGGCAATGGCAGGGGCCGAGCCGCGATAGGGCACATGCGTCATCTGCAGCCGCGCCTGGTGGGCGAACATCTCGGCCGTCATGTGCTGCGCCGTAGCGGGGCCGGCGGAGGCAAAGGTCTGCCCGGGGCGTGCACGGATATAGGCGACCAGCGCGGCTAGGTCGCGCGGCGGGAAATCGGGGTGGGCGATGATGACCAGCGGCACCAGGAAGATGTTGGTTATGGGCGCGAAGTCGCGCACCGGATCGTAGGGCAGGCGGTCCATCACACCCGGATTGACCCCCAGCGTGCCGGAGGTGCCGATGCCCAGCGTGTAGCCGTCTGGGGCGGCCCGGGCAGCGGCTTCCATCCCGATGGCACCGGCGCCGCCGGCCCGGTTCTCCACCACCACGCGCTGTGGCCAGCGCTGTGAGAGCCCCTCCGCGATCAACCGAGCGAAGACATCCGCCGCCTGCCCGGGCGGGAAGGGCACGATCATCCGCACCGGGCGGCTGGGGTAGGGGTCGGACTGCGCCAATGCCGGTAACGGCGCGGCGGCCAGCATCAGCTGGCGGCGGGTGATGGTCATCGCATCCTTCCTGATCAGGATAGGAAGTCTGCGCCCATTCGGAATGTGCGGCTACTTCCGCGCCTTGCGGGCAGCATAGCGGGCATCGCGCAACGCCTTCTGCTCGGAAGCCAGGGCGAGGGATCGTTGGCGACTTTCCTCGTCCAGGATGGCGGCCCGGTTCTCGCGCTCATGCGTCTCGATGACGGCCTGGCGGGCGGCTTCGACCTCGGCGGCGGCGGCAGCAATGGCGGCCTGGCGCTTTTCCTCGGCCAGGCGGGCGGCTTCGACCGCGCGGGCCGCGGCCTCGGCAGCCAGGCGCTCAGCCTCGATCCGGCGGGCTTCATCGCGCTCGGCGCGTCGTGCCTCGCGTGCCTCACCCACCGCTTTCTGCTCGGCCACTCGGGCCAGCACCGCAGGATCATCAGGCTTGGGCTGCGCCTTGAATTTCTCCAACTTGGCCTGGCGGGCCTTCGCGGCGGCCGCTTGGCGATCGTTGAAGTTGTCGGGTTTGAAAGCAGGCATGTCCACGCCTTAGAAAATACGCCGGGTTTTGTATAGACACCCATGGCAGATGGCAGGGTTGTGTATGGTGAGCCGGCCGGGACTCGAACCCGGGGCCGCGAGATTAAAAGTCCCGTGCTCTACCAACTGAGCTACCGGCCCCACCGAAACCCTGCGGTATCGCCGCAGGGCCGTCACGTCAATCAGCCGGTCGCGTCGGCCGCGACCTTCATGCCGATGATCTTGTCCGGATCGCGCACCTGGCCGCTCTGGCCCGCGCCCTTCTTGATCTTGTCGACCAGGTCCATGCCCGCCGTCACCTCGCCCCAGATGGTGTACTGGCCATCGAGGAAGCTGCCGGGCGCGAACATGATGAAGAACTGGCTGTTGGCACTGTCCGGGCTCTGCGCCCGGCCCATGCCGCAGCTGCCGCGCAGAAACTTCGCCTTGGAGGTGAATCCCGCCGCCACGTTGGGCAGGTCGGACCCGCCGGTACCGGTGCCTGTGGGGTCGCCGCCCTGCGCCATGAAGCCGTCGATCACGCGGTGGAATACCACGCCGTTGTAGAAGCCCTGGCGGGTCAGGGTCTTGATCCGCTCGACATGCAGCGGCGCCAGATCAGGCCGCAGCTTGATGGTGACGGTGCCGTCCTTCAGCTCCAGCAGCAAGGTGTTCTCAGTGTCGGCGGCCGCGGCCACGCTCTCGTCTCTCATTACAGTGTCTTTCTGGTAAAAAAAGTGTAGCGGTCACTGGCGATGCGCATGGACTGGATGCGATCCGGCCCCGCGACCACGCCGTTGCGGGCAGCG
>JACMRO010000042.1 GCA_014376425.1 Rubritepida sp. | reverse complement strand
TTCGGCGAAGGTCAGCATCGACTGGCCGAGCATGGACAGGCCTTCGAACATCAGCGACGCCCCCGGTGAAGAAATCCCGGGATATGGCCCGGCGCTGACGCGGCCAACGCCCGCCCGGGGTCGACCCGGGCTCTGCCCCTATCTGCTGGGCCCGCCATCAAGGCAGCCGCACCAGGAAAATCTCCTGAAACACGAAGGTCACCGCGGCCGCGGCACCGACAGCGATCAGCGCCGCGCGCGAGACGCCATAGCCCAGCGTCCCCGCCTCCCGGTGCTCAGGCCATTCGAACAGGATGATGGCCAGGAAGAGGAACAGCCCCGAAGCCAGCCAGAACGGCGGCCCATGCCCCAGTGCCCCCACGCCGAAGCCCAGGCAAAGCAGGAACGCCAGCCCCACCCGCCATGGTTCGGCCACGCCGCCGGCGTCGCCCTCCAGGTCGGGCCCCGACGCCAGCACTGGGCGGCGGAAGAACAGCGCGACCCCGAGCGCGGCCAGGATCACCCCAAGCAAACCCGGCACCAGGCCGGGCGCGGTGTAGGGGTTGATGCCCTGCGCCTCGAGCCGCGGCATGCGCCAGGACTCGGCCGCGATGACCAGCCCGAGCGCCAGCCAGAACACGCCGAAGCCGGTGTCGCGCCCGTGGGCTTTCAAAGCCGCTGGATTCCCACCGTGTCGGGCACCACCCGCGCCGTGCCGGCATCGTGGTAGAGCCACGCCGTCTGCCGCACCATCACCCACGCCTGGTCATAGGCGGCCTGGCCATGCAGCGGCGACAGCACGGCGGCCCGCGCCTCGGCATATTCACGCAGGCGCGTGCTGGTGGCCATCTTTTGCTCCCACACCATGGTCGCGGTCTGGGTGACGGCGGCGGGCACGTCGCGGGGGAACCACAGGCCGAAATAGTTCAGGGGTGCGGGGATGTTGGGCAGCCAGCGCTTGATCGAGGGAATTTCGCCGAAGCCCTGCAGCATGACCGGGTTGTCGCTCTGCACCGCCAGCGGAATGAGGCGGCGGCCGCGGATCATCTCGGCCATCTCGACCAGCAGCTGGGCCACGACTGGCACCTCGCCGGCGACGGCGGCGAGCACCGCGGGGTTACCGCCATCATAGGTGGCGTGGCGGTAGTTCACGCCCGGCGCGGCGGCGCGCACCGCCTCCATGATGTTGCGCCCGGCGCTGGACTGGCCGGCGGTGCCGACGGCTATGTCGCGGCGGCTCTGCAACGCCGCCAGCAAGGCACCGAAATCGGCGAAGCCCGCACGCGGATTGACCGAAATGGTGTTCACATTGGCCACCGTGAAGAACAGGTTCCAGTCGCTCAGCGCCGTGTCCAGCAGCCCCAGCACCTTGTAGCAGCCGACATCGACCGCGGCGCCCGCCGCCCAGGTGTAGCCATCGCGCGCCGCCTGCAGCACGTTGCGGGTGCCGATGGAGCCCGAGGCACCGGGCTGGTTCACCACCACGAAGCGCTGGCCCAGCGCATCCTCCAGCTCGGCCGCCGCGATCCGCGCCATCTGGTCGGTCGAGCCGCCGGCGGCCCAGGGGACCACCAGTGTCACCGGCCGCTCGGGCCGCCAGGGATAGGCTTGCGCCCTGGCATGCATGGCGGGGAGGGCAAGCGCGCTGGCGAGCGCGGCACGGCGGCGGATTTCGGTCATGGCGGGGTCCCTGTCCTGGCTCGAACGGCAGCGTGAAGCCGGCCCGGCGGCAGCGTCAAGCGCCAGGAACCACCTGGTTACTTTTCCTCAGCCGAATTCCGGCCCCAGCACCGCGAAGCAGCCGCTTGCATCGCCGGGCAGCTGGCCGCCGCGAGACATCCGGGTGAAGCTGCGCAGCTTGACGCCGTGATGCGCCTGCAGCCACTCGACCATGGGCGCCTCGTCGCGCAGATCGACGATGCCGCCCTCGGGCAGCGCCGCCGCCAGCAGCGCCATGCCCAATGCCGGTTCACGCGCCAGCAGCGGCCCGGCATGCGGCGCCCGCGCGCCGTCGCGGCACAGGACGGCGCCGACGATCAGTCCACCCCGCTCGACCACGAAACCCGGGCGCTGGCACACGGCGCCGAGCAGCCAGCCGCGGCCGGCACCAAAGGCTGCGGCGTCCAGCGCCACCACGCCAGGCCAATCCGCCTCCGTCATCGGCCGCACGCCGGGCAGCGCCGGCAGCCGCGGCACCTGCCAGCGCGCGAATGCCCATTGGTCGCGAAAGCCCAGGCGAGCATATACGGCGCGGCCCTCCGGCGTCGCGTCCAGCGCCAGGGGCCCGGATGTGTTGCGAAGCGCCCAGCGCATCAACCCCGACGCGACGCCCTGCCGGCGCAGATCGGTCCGCACCAGCACCATGGAAATCCAGGTCACCGGCCCGAACGGCAATGTCGCCACCGTGGCCGCCAACACTTCCCCACCATCGTCGCGCAAGCGAATCGTGCCGTGGCGGGCGAAGGCCTGCCAGTCCAGCGCCGTCTGGTTCCAGCCGACCAGGGCCGAGAGCCGCAGGGCCGCGGCCAGGTCGCCCGGCCGTGCTGCCCTCAGTCGCACTCGCAGCCCGGCGCCGGCGCCAGGTTGCCGCGTACCAGATGATGGTCCACCCATTCGGCCACCAGGCGACGCGCCTCGGCGATCGAAGCCTCCGGGTGGTGCACCCGGTAAAGCGTCGTGCAGGCCTGGAACGCGGCGAAATCCTCGGCGCCCACGTCCCGCAGCTCGCGATACGCGGTCACCACGGCACGTTCGCAGCGGCGGGCGATGTGGCTGTAGTCGCGGCCCATGGGTGGCATCTCCATTTGCGAATCACTCGCAACGACCGAAACGATAGCCAGGATTGAATGGTCGTTCAAGTGTGGCCCTGGCCACGCCGGCGTCATCGCTGGTCCGTCCCGGCGAAAGCGGACCAGTGGGGCGGACCAGAGGGCGGACCAAGGGGCGGACCAGTCGGGCGGACGGGTAGGCTTCCGCCTCACACCAGCGAGAACCCCTCCCGCCGCAGCTCGACCGCCAGCTGGTCCAGCGCCCTCTCCACACCGGTCATCACCTCGGCGATTTCCGCCTCGCTGATCACCAGGGGCGGCGAGAAGGCGATGCCGTCACCCGGCAGCACCCGCATGATCAGCCCCTGCGCCTCGCACAGCTTCTGGGCCCGGCCGGCGATCTTCTTCGATGGGTCGAAGTTGCGGCGCGTTACCTTGTCCTCGACCAGCTCCAGCGCGCCGATCATGCCCACGCCGCGCGCCTCGCCCACCAGCGGGTGATCGGCCAGCGCGGCCAGCCCCGCCTGCATCAGCGGGCCGGTGCGCCCGACCGTGCCGACCAGGTCCATCTCGTCGTAGATCTTCAACGTCTCGATCGCGACCGCCGCCGCCACCGGGTGGCCCGAATAGGTGAAGCCATGCCCCCAGGTGCCGAGCGACGACGCACCATCGGCCAGGCCCTGATAGACCCGTTCATTCACCAGCACCGCCGAGATCGGCAGGAAGCTGGATGACAGCGCCTTGGCGCAGACCAGGATGTCGGGCTCGATGCCGTAGGTCTGGCAGCCCCAGTAGCTGCCGGTGCGGCCGAAGCCGCAGATCACCTCATCGGCCACCAGCAGCACGTCGTATTTCTTCAGCACAGCCTGGATCTTCGGCCAGTAGCCGGCTGGCGGCACGATCACGCCGCCCGCCCCCATCACCGGCTCGGCGAACATGCCGGCCACGGTCTGTGGCCCCTCGCGGATGATCATCTCTTCCAGCTCATCGGCCATGCGGGTCGAGAATTCGTCCTCCGATTCGCCTGGCCGTCCCTCGTGATAGAAATGCGGGTTGGAGGTGTGCAGGACGCCGGCGATCGGCAGGTCGAACAGCTTGTGATTGTAGGGCAGGCCGGTCAGCGAGGCACTAGCGATGGTGACGCCGTGATAGCCCTTGATGCGGCCAATGACCTTCTTCTTCTCCGGCCGACCGATCGCGTTGTTGAAATACCAGATCATCTTCAGCGCGCTGTCATTCGCCTCCGAGCCTGAATTGGCGAAGAACGCCTTGCTCATCGGAACCGGCGCCCGCTCGATCAGCATCTCCGACAGGTCGATCAGCGGCTCGTGCGATTTGCTGGTGAAGGCGTGGTAGAAGGGCAGCTTGCGCATCTGCGCGGTCGCGGCCTGCACCAGGCGCTCGTTGGAGAACCCCAGCGCCGCGCACCACAGCCCGGCCACCGTATCGATGTAGCTGCGCCCCTGGTCGTCCCACACCCGCACGCCCTCACCCCGGGTGATGACCATGGGGCCGTTCGCCACATGTGCCTTGTGGTCGGTGTAGGGGTGCAGGACGTTCGCCACGTCGCGCATCGCATTGCTGTTGCGGGGAGGGGTCATCGGCGGGCTCCTGAAATGCAACCCCAGCTTATGCCGTTGAACCAGGGCGCGCCATGGCGTTTGATAGTGGAATGCTCGATCTTGAAATCCTGCGGGAATGCGAAGCCATCCTGGACGACCTCCGCAAGGCGGGGCTGACCCTGGCCACCGCGGAAAGCTGCACCGGCGGTCTGATCGCGGCGGCGCTGACTTCCATCCCCGGCTATTCCGGCACCTTCCTGGGCGGCTTCGTGGTCTATTCCAACGCAATGAAGACCTCTCAGCTCGGCGTTCCGGCGGACGTGATCGACGCTGTGGGCGCGGTCAGCGAGGCGGTGGCGCGGCTGATGGCGGAGGGGGCGCTCACGCGCAGCGGCGCGGCGCTCGCGGTATCCTGCACCGGCGTGGCGGGGCCCTCGGGCGGGTCGCCTGCCAAGCCGGTCGGGCTGGTTCACCTGGCCGTGGCGCGGAGCGGCCGATCCACCGTCCACGCCGCCCCGGTCTTCCCGGGCGACCGCACGGCGGTGCGGGCGGCCACGGTGCGCCGGGCGCTGGCCATGCTGCGCCAGGCGCTTTGATCAGTCAGGCGCAAGCGCGATCACCGTCTGCCACGACCCGTCTGACCCTTCGCAGCCAAGCGTGGCCTTCATCTGCTCCGCTAACAGCAGCCGCAAGAAATCGCCCTGGATGCGGCGCTTGTGGTCGATCAGCACCTACGCCATCATCTCGGCGTCAAGCGGCGTCTCGCCCAGCGCCGATATTTGCGCCCGATCATCTCACCGACATGGCCGCCCACCACGCTGTGAAACCCGAAGCCTCGTCCAGCCCCACCACTTCCTCGGGC
>JACMRO010000486.1 GCA_014376425.1 Rubritepida sp. | reverse complement strand
GGCCATCATCATGGTCATCTTCAAGCAGCCCGACGCCAATGTCATCGAAGTGGTGGACGGCATCCAGGCCATGCTGCCCGAGCTGGACCGTTGGCTGCCCGCCGGCATCCGCGTGCACACATTACGTGATCGTTCTGAAACGATACGCGCCAGCGTGGCCGAGGTGGAGCACACGCTGCTGATCACCGTGGCGCTGGTTATCCTGGTGGTCGCCCTGTTCCTGCGGCGCTGGTCGGCGGTGCTGGCGGCTGCCATCTCGGTGCCACTGTCGCTGCTCGGCACGCTGTGCGTGATGTGGCTGCTGGGCTATTCGCTCGACAATCTGTCGCTGATGGCGCTGACCATTTCGGTCGGCTTCGTGGTCGACGATGCCATCGTCATGATCGTGAACATGACCCGGATGCGCGAGCAGGGCATGGGCCCGATGGAGGCCGCCATCGAGGGCGCGCGGCGCATCGGTTTCACCGTCGTCTCGATCACCCTGTCGCTGATTGCGGTGTTCATTCCGCTGCTGTTCATGCCCGGCATCGTCGGGCGGCTGTTCCGCGAATTCTCGGTCACGCTGGCCATCGCCGTGGCCATCTCGGGCGTCATCTCGTTGACCGTCACGCCCATGGTAGCGGCGCGGCTGGCGCGGGAGGTGGAGCGCCCGCCCGGCTGGTTCGGCCGCGGCTTCGAGCGTGGCATGGACTGGCTGATCCGCTGGTATCTCGCCAGCCTGGCGGTGGTGCTGCGCTGGCGCCGGCTGGGCGTGCTGTTCACCATCAGCCTCGTGGGCGTCACCGTCTGGCTCTACATCATCGTGCCGAAGGACTTCTTCCCCACGCAGGATACCGGGCTGATCGGCGGCTTCGCACAGGGCGCGGCCGACACCTCGTTCCAGACGATGACGGAGGTGGAGGCGCGCGTCGCCGCCATCCTGATGGCCGATCCGGCGGTGGCGTCGGTCGGCGGGTCGGTGGGCGGCGGCGGTGGCGCGGGAGCCAGCTCGGCGCGGTTCTTCATCTCGCTCAAGCCGCTGGCCGAGCGACCGGGCGTCAACGCCGAACAGGTCATCAACCGGCTACGGCCACAGCTGTCCCGAATCGCCGGGGCGCAGGTGTTCCTTCGCGGCATCCAGGATATCAATGTCGGCGGCCGGCAGAGCAATGCCAGCTACCAGTACGTGCTGCTGGCGCCCGATCTGGACGAGCTGCAGAGCTGGTCCGAAACCCTTGTCCGCCGGCTGCGGGAGTTGCCCGAGCTCGCCGACGTCTCGTCGGACCAGCAGCGCGCCGGCCTGGTCAGCCGCCTGGTCATCGATCGTGACGCGATTGCCCGTCTGGGCATCAGCGTGCAGGCGGGGAACCAGGCGCTGAACAACGCCTTCGCCCAACGCCAGGTCAGCGTCATCTACCGCAGCCGCAACCAGTACCGCGTGGTGCTGGAGGTCGAACCGCGACTGACCGAGGACCCGACGCAGATCGGCGGGCTGTTCGTCACCGGCCGCAACGGGGCCCAGGTTCCGCTGAGCGCCGTCGCGCGGATGGAACGCGGATCGGCGCCGCTCACCATCACGCATCAGGGGCAGTTCCCGGCGTCGACCATCACCTTCAACCTGGCCCCCGGCGTGTCGCTGGGGCAGGCCTCGGCGGCTATCGAACAGGCGCAGCGCGACATCCAGATGCCCGGCACCGTGCGCGGCGAATTCGCCGGCAATGCCCGGGTGTTCCAGTCCTTCCAGACCGGCCAGAGCGTGCTGATCCTGGCGGCCCTGGTCAGCATCTACCTGGTGCTGGGGATGCTGTACGAAAGCTACATCCATCCGCTGACCATCATCTCGACCCTGCCCACGGCGGGCATCGGCTGCCTGGTGGCGCTGCTGGTCACCAACACGCCCTTCACGGTCATCGCGCTGATCGGGGTCATCCTGCTGATGGGCATCGTCAAGAAAAATGCCATCATGATGGTGGATTTCGCGCTCGAACATGAACGTGAGGGCGGCGAGCCGGGCGAGCAGGCCATCCTGGCCGCCTGCCGCGAACGCTTCCGCCCGATCCTGATGACGACCATGGCGGCGCTCTTTGGCGCCATTCCCCTGGCCCTCGCCGGCGGGGTGGGCAGCGAGCTGCGCCAGCCGCTGGGCATCGCCATCATCGGCGGGCTGCTTCTCTCGCAGCTGCTGACGCTCTACACGACGCCTGTGGTGTATCTGTCGCTGGAAAAGCTGGCCGGCGGGCAACGCGCGAAACTGCAGCGGGCGCCGTCAACCGTTTGATGACCGGTCGCCGTTATTAATCTGGCGGCGCATCGAAGCCGACAATCCAAAGGCCCTCCAATCCATGACGATCTCACCGCGCCGCGGGCGCTTCCTGTCCGCCTGGGTGGTGCTGCTTGCCGCCATCTACATGACCGTGGGCTTCCTGGCCGTCCGCTCGATCCACGATGAGCGCCGGAGCGCGCTGGCCGCGCAGGAAACCCGCATGTCGCCCACCGGCCTGGAGGCGGGGCTGACGCCGCCTGACCCGATCCCCGCCACCGGCGACTTTGTGCCCGTCACCGTCGGCTTGTATCTCGACGGCATCGAGACTCTGTCGATTCGCGATTCCTTCTGGAACGCCACCTTCTATGTCTGGTTCCGCTGGCAGGGCGACCGGGCGCTCAACCCCGGCGCCAGCTTCCGCCTGGTGGATGGTCGCATCGAGCGGCGCGAGCTGATGGACGAGCGCACGGCCCCCGACGGCAGCCACTACCAGCGTTTCCGCGTCACCGCCCGGATGACCAAGTTCTTCAACACGACGCGGGTGCCGCTCGACAGTCATATGCTGAATATCTACGTCGAGGATGGCAGGCTCGACGCCAGCCGGCTGCGCTATGTGGCGGACCCGGACAGCTCGATCAGCTCACGCGTGCGGGTCAGCGGCTATCGCGTCACCGGCTTCCGGACCGTGGTGAAGCCGCACACCTATCGCTCGGCCTATGGCGACCCGAGTGTGGCCCCCGGAACGCGGGCGACCTTCACTGAATTCGTCGTCGGCGTGAACATCGAGCGGAGCGGGCCGGGCGTCTATCTCAAGGTCTTCATCGGGCTGTTCGCCGGCATGGCGCTGGCGCTGACCAGCTTCGCGCTGCGCGCCGCCGATGCTGGGCCGCGCTTTTCGATGCTGGCCGGCGCCTATTTCGGTGCGGTGGCGAATTCCTACCTGGCCGGATC
>JACMRO010000485.1 GCA_014376425.1 Rubritepida sp. | reverse complement strand
GGCAGCCGTGGCCTGACGCAGGGCTGCCACCACATCGGGGCGGTTCTGCACCGAGGTCGCCAGCTCGTCCCGGCCGATGCCCAGATCGGGGATTGCATTGAAGTCCCCGCGCACGTCGGAGGCGATGTCGGACAGGGCTGCGCGCAGCAGGTCGGTGGTGCCTGGGCGGCTGCGCAGGGAGCTGAGCCGCGGCTCGCTGGCACGGAAATCGGCTGCGTCGGCGGCCAGCGTCACCGCGATCTGCGCGATGGCGGCGGCATAGGCCTGGGCATTGGTCGTCACATCCGCTTCGAAGGCGACGCGGCTGGCCTGGAAGCGCAGCACGTCGCCTTCGGGGATGGCGCCGTCACGCAGCTGGCGGCGCAGCAGCGCCTCGGTCCGGTCCAGCCCGGCGCGGTTGGCCAGCGCCACCTCCAGATTGGCTCGTGCCCCCAGCGCGGCGTAGAAAGACTGCCGCAGTTGGAAAACCTGGCCGCGCAGAGCGTCCAGCACCTGCGCCTCGGCCACGCCGATATTCTCCTCGGCCAGGCGGGTGCGCAGCGTGCGCTTGCCACCGAGCTCGACCAGCACCTGCAGGCCCAGGCTGATGTTGTTGTCCGGCCCCAGGAAGCGGGCGCCACGGATCGTGCCGGGGGTGGGCGCACCCTGCGTGCCGGGCGGCGAGCGGCCGGCCTCGTTGAATTGCGCGATGGTGTTGCCGACGGAGACCTGCGGCGGAGGCAGCGAGCTGGAGACCAGCCGCTGCGCACGGGCCGCGCCGACCCCGCGGCGCGCCGCGATCACAGCGAGGTTGCGGTCGACCAGCAGCCGTTCCGCCTCGGCCAGGGTCATCGCCTGGGTGCCGGCCCCCAATGGCAGGGCTTGCTGCGGCTGGCGGTCCCTGGGGGGGGTGCGGGCGCTGCGAATGGGCGGTGGCGGAGGCTGGGCAGCTGCCGGGGCCGCCGCCACCTCTGGCGGAGTGCTTGTCGTGGGGGCCCGCACGGCGGGTGGTGCGAGTGCGGGCGCCCGGCCGCGCAGCGCCGGCGATGTGCGCGGCGGCGAGATCGAAGGCGGTGCTCCACCCGGCGGCGATTGCGCGAAAGCAGGAACCGAGACGGCCGCCACCATGGCCAGCACACGCCAGTAAATCATGCCATCAATCCCGTTCGCCGCTCACTCATTCCGCCAACCCCGCCCGTACGCGGCGCGCCCGCATGATGCTCTCATCCCGGGCCAGGCCACGCGGCTTGCCGAAAAGGTCGATCATCGCCGGAAACACCACCAGGATGAAGAAGGGCACCAGCCCGATGCCGCCCACCACCACGATCGCCAGCGGCTTCTGCACGTCGCTGCCGATGCCGGTCGAAAGTGCCATTGGCAGCAGGCCGCAGAAGCTGGCGAAGCAGGTCATCAGCACTGGCCGCATGCGATCGACGCCGGCCTGGTCCAGCGCCTCGCGCCACATCAGGCCCTCATGCCGCACATGATTGAAGTGGGAGAGGAAGATGATCCCCTCCATCACCGTGATGCCGAACAGCGCCAAGAAACCGATGGCCGCCGGCACCGAGAAGTTAAGCCCCGCCATCGCCAGCGCCGCCACGCCGCCGGAGATCGAGATCGGCACGATGGCCAGCACCAGCAGCGTCTCACGCAGGTTGTTGAACTGGACGTAGAGCAGCACCGCGATCAGGGCGAAGGCGATGGGCACGATGGTGACGAGACGGCCGATCGCCTCCTGCAGGTTCTTGAACTCGCCCTCCCATGAGAGGCGATAGCCGGGCGGCAGGGTGACGCGGGCGGCAACCACCGCCTGCGCTTCCTGCACCGTGCTCGACGGATCGCGCCCCCGCACCGAGAAGCGCAGCGGCACGTAGCGGGCAGCATCCTCACGGTAGATGTAGGCGACGCCGCCCTGCAGCTGGATGTCCGCCACATCGGCCAGCGTGGCGCCGCGCGGCCCGCCCACCGGCACCCGGGCGATGGCGTCGATGGTGGCGCGATAGGGTGCGGCCAGCCGCACCATGATCGGGAAGTTGCGGTCGGCGCCGCGCTCATAGAGCCGCCCGGCCTCGCGCCCGCCCACCGCCGCCTGCACCACATCGTTAATGTCATCGGTCTGCAGGCCGAAGCGTGCGGCGCGCGCGCGGTCGATCATGATCGCGACGGTCGGCTGCCCCAGGGTGCGGAACACCGCGAGGTCGGCCACGCCGGGCACGTTCTCGACCGCGCGGCGCACCTCCTCGGCGATGCGGGCGAGGATGTCGAGGTCGGGGCCGAAGACCTTCACCGCATTGGCGCCCTTCACCCCCGAGGCGGCTTCCTGGACGTTGTCGGAGATCGCCTGGGCGAAGGCGAATTCGATGCCGACGGTCCGCTCCAGCAGCCGCGCCGAGATGGCGGCGACCAGGCCGTCGCGGTTGCGCGCCGTGGTCCACTGGTCGGGCGGCCGCAGCGGCACGAAGAACTCGGCGTTGAAGAAGCCCGCGCTGTCGGTGCCATCATCGGGCCGGCCCTGCTGGCTGGTGACGGTCACGGATTCGGGGAATTCGGCCAGGGTCAGGCGGATCAGCCGCACCACCTCCTGGCCCTCCTCCAGGCTGATCGTGGCGGGCATGGTGGCGCGAACCCAGAGGTTGCCCTCCTCCAGCGTCGGCAGGAATTCGGCGCCCAGCAGGCTGAACAGGAAGATCGTGGCGGCGAACAGTCCGGCCGCCAGCGCCATGGTCACGCCGCGCGCCGCCATCGCCAGGCGGTAGCAGCGCTCATGGATCCAGCGGCTGCCGCGGACGATCAGGGTGTCCTTCTCGCGGCTGTCCTCGCGCAGCAGGGTGGCCGCCAGCGCGGGCGTCACCGTGAAGGTCGCGAACAGCGCGCCGATGATCGCATAGGCATAAGTCTTGCTCATCGGTCCGAAAATCCGGCCCTCAATCCCGCCCAGCGTGAACAGCGGAATGAAGGCCGCGATGATGATCAGCGCCGAGAAGAGGATCGCCTTGTCCACTTCGGACGCCGCACGCAGGATGGTCAGCTGAATGCCGGTGAGGCCGCCGCCGCCCGAAACCGCGCCCTGGTTCGGCTGGCGGCGCGCCAGCCCCAGATGCCGGTAGATGTTCTCCACCATGATCACCGTCGCATCGACCAGCAGGCCGAAATCCAGCGCGCCGAGCGACAGCAGGTTGGCGCTCTCGCCGCGGCCGAGCATCAGCAGGATGGCGAAGAAGAAGGCGAAGGGAATGGTGGCGGCGATCACCAGCGCACCGCGGAAATCGCCCAGAAACAACCACTGGATGACAAGGATGAACAACACACCCTCGATGATGTTCTTCACCACGGTCTGGGTGGTGATCTTCACCAGGTCCTCGCGGTCGTAGATCGGCACGATGCGCACGCCGGGCGGCAGCCCCCCGCCGGCGTTGATCCGCGCGACTTCGGCCTGCACGCCATGGATGGTGGGCAACGTCTGCTCGCCACGGCGCATCAGGACGGTGGCCAGCACCACGTCGTCATCGCCCTCGTGACCGGCCACGCCCAGCCGCGGCAGGCTGCCGGTCTCCACGGTTGCGATGTCGCTCAGCAGCACCGGCGTGCCGCCCGACCCGCTGGCCAGCACGATGTTGCCGATGTCGTCCAGGCTGCGGATCAAGCCCACCCCCTGCACCACGGCCGACTGCGGGCCGATGTTGATGGTACCCGCGCCCACGGTCACGTTGCCGGCGCGGATGGCGGCGATGACGTCGGGCAGGTTCAGCCCGAAGGCGTTCATCCGCGGCAGGTCGACCGTCACGTTGTAAGCCTTCGATCGGCCACCGAAGCTGGTCACGTCCACCACGCCCGGCACCCGCTTGAAGCGCCGGTCCAGCACCCAGTCCTGCAACGTCTTGAGGTCGTCGACTGAGAAGCCGGGCGGGCCTACCAGGCGATAGCGCATGATCTCGCCGATCGGGCTCAACGGCGAGATGGCGGGCGAGACGCCCTCGGGCAGCCCGTTCAGCACAGCCAGGCGGTTGAGCACCTGCTGCAGCGCCTGCTCATAGGTGTAAGCAAAGGTGAACTGCACCCGCACGTCGGACAGGCCGAACAGCGAGGTGGAGCGGATGGTGTTGAGGTTGGGCAGCCCGGCCATCGCCACCTCGATCGGGATGGTGACGTAGCGCTCGATTTCCTCGGCCGACTGGCCGGTGTTCTGGGTGATGATCACCACCTGCGGTGGCACCGGGTCCGGATAGGCCTCGATGTTCAGGCGCAGGAAGCCGACGACGCCGGTGGCGATGAAGACGACGAAGAGCAGCAACACAAGCGCGCGGCGTTGCAGCGAGAAGGCGACGATCTGCCGCATGTATGAGCCCCCCCGAGCCGGTAGCCGGAGCCTAGTCGATTCGTGCCGCGCGGTCGATGAACAGCGCCCCGCCGGTGACGATGCGTTCGCCGGCGCGCAGGCCCTGCGTCACCTCCAGCGTGTCGCCCTGGCGGTTGCCGATGCGGATGGGGCGCATCTCGAACCGGTTGTTGTCGAGGGCCACCCAGACCGAGGTGTCGGCACCGCGGTGGATCACCGCGCTGGCCGGCACCGCCGCCGCCCGGCTCTCCTCGCCCACCGAAATGCGGAAGGTCGCGAACATTTCCGGCCGCAGCACGCCGCTGGGGTCCTGCACCTCCGCCTGCACCGTCATCCGCCGCGTTGTCGGGTCCAGCCCCGCGCCCATGCGGACGACGCGGGCGGGAAAGACGCGATCGGGCATGGCGCCCACGGTGACCTGGACGTCCTGGCCCGTGCGGATCAACGGCACGTCCATCTCGCGCACCCCAGCCACCAGCCACATGGCGCTGAGGTCACTGATGGTGAAGACCGGGTCGCCCTGGCCCGTGGTCAGCCACATGCCAGGCGAGACGCGGCGCTGGGTGACGGTGCCGGCGAAGGGGGCGAGGACCTGCATCACGCCGCTAACCTGGCGGGTGCGCTCGATTTCGGTGATCTGCTCGATACCGCGGCCGAGCACGCGCAGCTTGTCGCGCGTGCTATCCAGGCTGGCCTGGGCGATGCGCAGGTCGGACTGCGCGGCGTTCAGCGCCGCGCGCGCCTGTTCGACGTCGCGCTGGGACGAGGCGCGGGCGGTCATCAGGCTCTGCTGGCGGGTATCCTCGCGGCGGGACTGCGATAGGGTGTTCTGCGCCTTGGTCAGGTTGTCGACAGCGGCCAGCAGCTCGTTGGCGGCCTGTGTGACGTCCTGCGTCTCGACCTCGAAGAGCGGCGCACCCTGTTCGACGCGCTGGCCCAACTGAGCGAAGGTGCGCGTGACACGCCCGGTGAAGGGGGCGAGGACCGGGGTGCTGCGGTCCTCGTTGATCGAAATGCGGCCCTCAGCCACACGCTCGGCGCGGAAGTCGCGGGCCAGGACGGGCTCGATGCGAAGCGCGCGCATCTCATTGTCCGACAGGCGGAAGTCGCTGGCTGGCGCGGTGGCGGCGGGTGCGGCGGCCACGGTCGGTCGCGGCGCTTCCTGCGGGCTGTGCAAGACTATGAAGCCGCCGCCAACCGCCGCGGCGCCGGCCACCAGCAGCCCGATCCATAGCCAGGGACGCGCGGGTGCCGGCAGCGCCCCGGATGCCGACAGGATGGGCTGGGGCGTTACGGGCGGTGCCATGGGGCGCAGCGCGTCGGGCTTGGTCTGGGTGTCGGTGCTGTGCATGGCGGTCCCGATGGGAAGGGCGGAAAGCGTTTGAATGAAGCACCGCAATTGCGTCGGCCGCGCGGCGGCGGCAGGGAATCTCGGCAGCAAGTCTTGCCCCGCCTGTTCAGCTTTCAGTCAGCTACCTGAACTGAACCTGAACCAGAGAAATGGTCTTACCCCCAACCGCTCGAATGCCGGAAGCGAAATCGACGGCCCATCGCATTACAAATCCTCAAATCGCGAGCTCGATCAGGAACGGCCCGTTCTGCGTCAGGCTCTGCGACAGCAGGTCGCCCAGCTGCTCCATCGTGGTCGCCGGCGCGGCGTCCACCCCCAGTGATTTCGCCAGCCCGACCCAGCCGATATCGGGATTGCTCAGATCCATCATGTCGAGCGCGGTGCGGCCGGGATTGGCGCCGACGCCCTGGTATTCGCCGAGCAGGATCTGATACTTCCGGTTGGACAGGATGATGGTTGTGATGGGCAGCTTCTCCCGTGCCTGGGTCCAAAGCGCCTGCACGGTGTACATCGCACTGCCATCGGCCTGCAGACTGATGACGCGCCGACCGCCGCCGCCCATCGCCGCCCCCGTGGCCAGCGGCAGACCGCAGCCGATGGCGCCACCGGTAATCTGCAGCCAGTCGTGCCGCGGGGCGGCGAAAGTGTAGGGGAAGAGACCGCGGCCGTAGCTCACCGCCTCGTCGACGATGATGGCATCCTCCGGCATCAGGGCGGCGATGGTGCGCGCCAGCCCCTCGGGCGTGGGCGCGCCGCGATCGGCCTGCGGGCGGGGCCCGGGGTCGGGGATTGCGGCGGCGGGGCAGCCCAGCTCGTCGGCCAGCGCCTGCAGCGCCGAAGCGGCATCCTGGTCCGGCCGGGTCAGCACGGTAATGCCGGCATCCTCCGGATAGTGCTTCGACGGCTTGTTGGGGTAGGCGAAAAAGCCGACGGGCGCGCGGCTGCCCACCAGGATGATCTCGCGCGTCGGCGCCAGGCTGGCGATGGCCATGTCGACGGGGTAGGGCACCCGCTCCAGCTGCAGTCGCCCCCGCCCGCGCGGCAAACGGCTGTTCGAGGTCTCGGCCAGCAGCCGCACGCCGGTGTGGGCGTGGATGCGTTGCGCCTGCGCCTGCGCCGCGTCGCTTACCGCCATCTGGCCGCCCAGCAGCAGCAGCACGTCCTGCTTTTCCCGCAGCACCCGGGCGCAGGCCCGCCCCGCATGCGGGTCGGCCTGCGGCAGCGCCGGCACCGGTAGAGGCGCGGCGACCCGGCCACCAGGGTTCCAGCAGGTGTCGCTGGGCAGGATCATGGTGGCAATCTGGCCGGGCGAGGAGCGTGCCGCCTGCACCGCCACCGCCGCGTCCCGCCCGACATCCTCGGCCCGGCTGCTGGTGCGGACCCAGGCGGAGACCCCGCGGGCGAAGCCTTCGGTGTCGCCGGTCAGCGGCGCGTCGTACTGCCGGTGATAGGTCGCCTGGTCGCCCACGCAATTGACGATGCCGCTGCGGGCGCGGCGGGCGTTGTGCAGGTTGGCCAGGCCGTTCGACAGGCCCGGCGCGCAATGCAGCAGGGTGACGGCGGGCTTGCCGGCCATGCGCCAGTACCCATCGGCCGCGCCGGTCACCACATTCTCCTGCAGGCCCAGCACGCAGCGCATGCCGGGCACCCGGTCCAGCGCGGCGACGAAATGCATCTCCGACGTGCCGGGATTGCTGAAGCAGACCTCGACGCCCGCGCCCAGCAAGGTGTGGACCAGGCTTTCGGCACCATTCATTTCGCTCAACACGTCTCTCCCGATTTGTGAGCGGGAGCCTGCCCAGCACGCGCGTGGTGGGCAAGGGGCGCTGGCCGGGTTAAGGGGGCGGTCATGCGAAAGATCCTCACCCTCGGCTTCATCGCCGGCTTCATCTCGGTCCTGGTGTTCCACCAGGGCACCGTCTTCCTCCTCAACACCCACGGCAACAATGTTCCGGCTCTGGTGGAATGGCTGGGCCGCACCGGCGCGGCCTTCAACATGGCCCCGGTGCAACCCTTCGGCGTGCCGACGGTGCTGAGCCAGGCCTTCTGGGGCGGGCTGTGGGGGATCGCGCTGGCGGCGTTGTTGCGGTCCGCGCCGGTGCCCGACCTGTTCACGGGCTTCCTCTTCGGCGCGGTGCTGGTGACGCTGGTGGCCTTCACCGTCGTGGCGCAGGCCAAGGGATTGCCGATGTTCGCCGGCGGCAACCGGCAGGTGTGGCTGCGCGCGGCGTTGATCAACGGCGCCTTCGGCTGGGGCACCGCCTTCCTGCTCAGGCCGCTTGCGTTGCGCGGCTGACTTCGGCCGCTGCCCAGTCGATCCAGGGCAGCAGGGCGGCTATGTCGCTGGTCTCCACCGTGGCGCCGCCCCACAGGCGCAGCGAGGGCGGCGCGTCGCGATAGCCGCCGATATCGAATGCGGCGCTCTCCACCTCCAGCAATGCCGCGATCCGCTGCGCCGCGCGCGTCTGGCCGGTGGCGGGCAGGGCGGTGAACCAGGGCATGTCGGGCGCGATGCAGATCGAGGTGCAGGAGCGCCATTCCGGCCGCTCCGCCAGGAATCGCCAGCCTGCCGGCCCGGCCCAGGCTTCCACTGCCGCCAGATTGGCCTCGCTGCGCGCGATCAGCCCGGGCAACCCGCCCACGCCCTCGGCCCAGCGCAGCCCGTCCAGCGCATCCTCCACGCACAACATGCTGGGCGTGTTGATGGTGTCGCCGCGGAAGATGCCCTCGATCAGGCTGTCGCCGTTGGTCAGCCGGAACACCTTGGGCATCGGCCAGCGCGGCGTGTGGCTGGTCAGGCGTTCCACCGCGCGCGGTGACAGC
Organism: Rubritepida sp.; assembly: GCA_014376425.1. Lineage (GTDB taxonomy): Bacteria > Pseudomonadota > Alphaproteobacteria > Acetobacterales > Acetobacteraceae > Rhodovarius. The sequence goes on along the minus strand of JACMRO010000485.1, from coordinate 771 downwards.
GCCAGCATGCCGTGGGCCGCCTCGCCCCCCAGCACCTTCTGCCACGACCAGGTGACGACATCGAGCCGGTTCCAGGGCAGATCCATCGCGAAGGCGGCCGAGGTGGCGTCGCAGATCGCCAGGCCCTCGCGGTCCGGAGCAATCCAGCCCGGGTCGCGCATCCGCACGCCCGATGTCGTGCCATTCCAGGTGAAGACCACGTCGCGCCGCCAATCGACCTGGCCCAGATCCGGCAGGGCGCCATAGGGGGCTGCGATGACCCTGGCGTCGAGCCGCAACTGCTGCCGGATGTCCGCCGCCCACGCATCGCCGAAGCTTTCGAAAGCCACCACGTCCACCCCGCGCGGGCCCAGCAGGTGCCACATCGCCAGCTCGATCGCGCCGGTGTCGGAGCCCGGCACGATGCCCAGGCGCCAGCCCGGCGGCATGCCCAGGATCGCGCGGCTGCGATCGATGACCTCGGCCAGCCGGGCCCGGGCGGGGGCGGCACGGTGGCTGCGCCGGACCAGCCCGCCAACCAGCGCCGCCAGGCTCCAGCCCGGCCGCTTGGCGCAGGGACCGCTGCTGAACTCGGGCCGCGGCGGGCGATTCTGCGGCTTGGGCAAGGGCGATCTCTTTTCGAAGGGGTTCGCAGAATTGCGCCCGTGGGCGACGACCTGACGGCGGTGATCAAAAAGCGCCCACCGGTGCCGCCGGACCGGGGCGACTATCACCGGCGAATGCGAGCGGGGCTGCTGCGTGCGGCGCTGCGGCTGTAACGCCCGGCTTCTC
>JACMRO010000484.1 GCA_014376425.1 Rubritepida sp. | reverse complement strand
CCTGGCTGGGCCCCGGCGCGCCGCATGCACGGCACGGTCCAGCGCGTCGAGGAAGCGCGAGCGGTCGGCCGGGGACATTGCGCTGGGGCCATGTTCCGGCCCGCCCCGCGCCGCAGCACTCTCGCGCACCGCCTGTGCCGCGGCGCGGCCGGCCAGCGCGCCGCCGATGTTGTCCGCCGTCCAGTCATGGCCCTCCCAGTCCAGCGCCCGGGCGCCCTTGGCCAATGCGCGGGCGGCCAGCGGAATGTCGGCCGTGGTCACCACATCGGCCGGCGTCGCCTGCTCGGCGATCCAGTCATCCGCCGCATCCGCACCCTCGGCCACGATGACCTGGCTGACGAATGCCTCCTCCGGCGGGCGGATGGGACGGGAGCCGTTGGAGACCAGCACCACGTCGCAGCCCAGCCGGCCGGCGACACGGATCACCTCGCCGCGTACCGGACAGGCATCGGCGTCGACCAGGATGCGGGTCATGGCGTCACCAGCGGCACGTCATGCCCAAGCCCGGCGAGAAAGTCCCGTAAGGCCCCGGGCGCGATGCCGATGGAGGCGGTATTGCGCAGGGGGTGGCACCACAACAGCTCCGGTCCCCGCGCGATCACGGCGTCGAGCGCGAAGCGCAGCGTTCCCGGCGCGGCATTCACCAGCCCGAGCGGCGTGACCGACCCCGGCTCCACGCCCAGCACTGCCCGCAATTCCTCGGCGCTGGCCATGGTGACCTTGGGCCAGCCCGCCGCACGCGCCAATGCGTTGATGGAGACGGTGCGGTCCGCCTCCAGCGTCGCCAGGAAGAAGCCCGGCCCGCGGGCCGCGCGCAGGAACAGGTTTTTGCAGTGCAGTCCCGGCAGGTCGCCGCGCAATGCCGTGGATTCGGCCACGGTGAAGACGGCACGATGCTCCACCAGGCGGTATGCGACGCCGGCCGAGGCCAGTTGATCGAGCAGGCTGATCAACGCCGCCGAAACCGCTCCACCGCCGCCACCAGCGCGGTGCGGACGCCAGGCTCCAGCGCCGAGTGCCCGGCGTCGGGCACCACCGTCAGCCGCGCCCGTGGCCAGGCGGCCGCCAGGTCGAAGGCGCTCTCGGCCGGGCAGACCATATCGTAGCGGCCCTGGATGATCTCGGCCGGGATGTGCGCCAGCGCAGCCATGCCGGCCAGCAGCCCGCCATCACGCAGGAACAGTTTGTGAGCGAAATAATGCGCTTCAATTCTTGCGAGACCCAGGGCCGTGCGGTCCTGCGCGAAGCTCGCCACCGTGTCCGGGCTGGGAAGCAGGGTCGAGCAGCTGCCCTCGAAGGCGCTCCAGCTGCGCGCCGCCGGCAGGTGGACGGACGGGTCGGCAGCGGTCAGCCGGCTCAGGTAGGCGCCCAGCAGGTCGCCGCGCTCGGCCTCGGGGATGTGCTCGGCGAATTGCGCCCAGGCATCGGGGAAGACGCGGCGCAGGCCGTACAGGAACCAGTCCACTTCCGCGTCGCGGCCCAGGAACACCCCGCGCAGCACACAGCCACCCACCCGGCCCGGATGCGCCTGGGCATAGGCCAGCGCCAGGGTGGACCCCCAGGAGCCGCCAAAGAGCAGCCATTTCGGAATGCCGAGGAAGTCGCGCAGCGTCTCGATATCGGCCACCAGATGGGGGGTGGTGTTGGCCCGCAGCTCGCCCAGCGGCTTGGGTCGGCCGGCACCGCGCTGGTCGAAGATGATCAGCCGCCAATGCGTGGGGTCGAAAAAGCGCCGGTGGACGGCGCCGGCGCCGGCCCCCGGCCCGCCATGCAGGAACAGCACCGGCTCGCCCAACGGGTTGCCCACCTGCTCCCAATACATGACGTGACCGTCCGTCAGCGGCAGGAAGCCGGTTTCGAAAGGCGCGATATCGGGGAACAGGTCGCCGCGTGGCATGGTGTTTTATCCGACGGCGCGGGGCGCAATTCAACATGCCCCTTTGGGTTTGGCGCATAACACCCTAACTTTGTTTACAGCATGGCACTTCCCGCCCCACAGCCCCGCAGCTCCACGCGCCGCGCCGCACCCGGTGAGATCGCTTGCGCCGTCTGCCAGGCCGAGAGCCGGCAGGTGACTTTCCGTGCCGGCGCGCCGGAACAGGCGCCGGATTTGGACCTGCGCCCGGGCGAGCCGCTGCGCTCGACCATGGGGCACTGGCTGCAGCAATGCCCGCGTTGCGGCTATGCGGCGCCCGATATTCGCCAGGCCCGGCCATCGGCGGCGCGGGTGGTGGCCGCCGCTCCGTTCCGGTCGCTGGTGAACGAGGCCACGCACCCGCCGCTGTCGCGCCGCTTCCTGGCCTGGGCGCATGTGCTGGAGGAGACCGGCGCCATGCACGAGGCGGCCGAGGCCATGCTGCAGGCGGCCTGGACGGCGGATGACCTCAACCGGCAGGATCTGGCGCTGCTGTGGCGGTTGGAGGCGGGGGCGCTGTGGCGCTCAGGCCCTGGCCTCGATCAGGAGCAGCAGGTCCGCGTGGTCGACGCGCTGCGCCGCGCCGAGGCGTGGGACGGCGCGGCCGACGCCATCGATGCCATGCTCGCCCACAACCCGCCCGAGGCGGTGCGCCAGGTGCTGGCGCTGGAGGGCCGGCTGGTCGGGGCGAACGACCCGCGGCGCCACACCATTGCCAGCGCCTTGCCGCCCCCGGCGCGGCGGCCGCATGCGGCGCAGCAGAATATCATGGGTCGCGGCAGCCTGTTCGGCTGGCTGACGCGATGGTTCAGGCGGCGATGATCGCCTGAAAGCCGGCCTCGGCCGCGGCCAGCACCGCGTCCATGTCGGCCCGCGTATGCGCCGCGTTGAGGAACATGTTGTGCTTCGGGTGAAGGTAGGCCCCCGCCGCCAGCGCCGCCCGGCAGAAGGCCGACCCACGGGCAAAGTCCGCGTCGTCCTCGAACAGCCACAGCGGCATCGACATTGGACCGGACTGCCGCAGCCCCACCGCGTATCGCTGCGCCAGCCGCGCCATGCCCGCGCGCAAATAGCCGCCCAGCTCCGCCAGCCGCTCCGGCAGCCCGATCCTGTCCATCTCCCCCAGCGTCGCCACCGCCGCCGCCATCGGCACCGCTCCGCACCAGAAGCTGCCGGTGACGAACACCTTCGCCGCCGCACTCCGAAAACTGTCGCGCCCCAGCACCGCGGCCAGCGGGTGGCCGTTGGCGATGGCCTTGCTCCAGGCCGAGAGGTCGGGGTCCACCCCCAGCAACTCCCATGAGCAGCCGCGATGCAGGCGGAAGCCGGCGCGGACATCGTCGATGATCAGCGCGGCCCCGGCACGGTCGCACAGCCGGCGCGCCGCCTGGGCGAAGGCCAGGCTTGGCATCTCCTGGTCCACCACGTTGTCGTGCCGGAAGCCGGTGACGATGATCGCCGCCAGGTCGTGGCCGGCGGCGGTCACCGCGGCTTCCAGGCTGGCCACGTCATTGTAGTCGAACCGCAGCTGGTTCGCCCGGTCCGCCTCGGTCGTGCCCACCGGCACCGGCGTGCACCAGGGCAGTGCGCCATGATAGCTGCCGCGCGCGATCAGCACGGTGTTCCGCCCGGTCGCGGCGCGGGCGATGGTGACGCAGGCGGTGGTGGCGTCGGAGCCGTTTTTCTGCAGCATTGCCCAGCCGGCATGTGCCACGCGGTCCACCAGCGCCTCGCACAGTTCCACCATCACCGGGGCGGGGCCGTTCAGGCAGTCGCCCAGGGCGGATTGGGCGGCGACGGCGGCATCCACCACCGGATCGTGATGCCCCAGCACGATGGGCCCCCAGGAGCACATCAGGTCCACATAGCGCCGGCCATCCGCATCCCAGATGTGGCCGCCCTGGGCCCGGCTGAAGAATTGCGGATAGCCGGCGGGCAGGCGGCGGGCGTCGAGATGCCCCCACATGCCGGCTGGAATGACGCGGGCAGCCCGCGCCCGCAAGGCCGCATCACCGCCCGGCGGCGCCTGCAGGCCCCCGGGCGGGGTCAAACCTCCACCTCCCAGAACATTGGTTAGTCCGCCTGCGGCATGTTGCGCAGCCGGGTGCGATACCCCGCCGGGATGGTGAACTGCCCCCACATCACGGTGGGCGTATGAGTGACCGCCGCCGCCTGGATGCGGCCTGCCAGCTCGCGCCGCGCCCCGCCATCCGGCGCGACCGCGAAGGCGTCGATCAGCGCCCGCAGCCCCGGGTCGCAATCCCAGCCCGGATAGTCGGCGCAGGTGTTGGCGACGTAGAAATGCGTCAGCGGCGAGATCATGTCGGTGCCGTTGGCGTAGACCGAGAACATGTTCCAGCCCTCCCGCCGGGCGCGGCGGGCCAGCAGCGTGCCCCAGTCCATCACCTGCTCCTCGACCCGGAAGCCGGCCTGCTGCATCGACTGCGTCATCACCTGCGCCGCCGTCTGGCTGATGCCGCCCTGGGTGGTCAGGAAGGCGATGGGCTGGCCGCGATAGCTGGTCGCAGCTAGCGCGGCGCGCGCCGCTGCCGGGTCGAAGCGCGTGGCTTCCTCACCCTGCCGGCTATCCAGCGGGCCGTTGCACAGAAAGAAGCTGGGGCAGGGCGGCGCGCGATACTGCGGCGGCACGCCGATCGCGGTCAGGATGCTGGCCT
>JACMRO010000483.1 GCA_014376425.1 Rubritepida sp. | reverse complement strand
TGCGCCCTGCAGGCAGCCATGGAGGGCTACGAGGGCCAGACCATGGAAGACGTGGCCGACAGGGCCGACATCTTCGTCACCGCCACCGGCAACAAGGACGTGCTGACCGTCGACCATATGCGGGCGATGAAGAACAACGCCATCGTCTGCAACATCGGCCACTTCGACAGCGAGATCCAGATTGAAGGCCTGCGGAACTTCCGGTGGGAGAACGTTAAGCCCCAGGTGGACGAGATCGAGTTCCCCGACGGTAAGCGCATCATCCTGCTGAGTGAAGGCCGGCTGGTGAACCTGGGCAACGCCACCGGCCACCCCAGCTTCGTGATGAGCGCCAGCTTCACCAACCAGACGATCGCGCAGATCGAGCTTTGGACCAACCCGGGCAAGTACTCGGTCGATGTCCATGTGCTGCCCAAGCACCTGGATGAGAAGGTGGCGATCCTTCACCTCGACAAGGTGGGTGCCAAGCTGACCAAGCTGCGTGCTGACCAGGCAAGCTACATTGGCGTGCCAGCCGAAGGCCCGTTCAAGGCCGACACCTACCGCTACTGAGCGCTACGAGGCCGGTGGGTGCGAGCCCGCCGGCCCATCACGAGCCGCCCGGCAGGGTGTCCGGCCAGGCCAGCGCCACCGCGGCCGCGCAATCGGGCGTCATCCGGGCCAGAATGTCCCGGCCATCGGTGGCCCCGATCGCAACGCCGATGACCGTGCGCACGGCCCACCATGGATCGGTGGCCACGCGGTCCGCCAGCACCAGGGGCGCCTTGGCGCCGCAATTCTGGATCTGCTGCATCGCCAGCGGCGGCAGGCGCGCCGCCCCGGTCCGCGCCTGGAATTCGGCCAGCGCAGGGTCGATGATGAAGCTGGACCACAGCCAGATGATAATGTCGCGAAGCATGCCGTGGGCCTCCCGCCTCCATTGTTCCTGCCGGCGCTGAGCAGGGTCCGACCTTTGCCCAGGCGCCGCCAGCGGCGCCCCAAGGCCAGGACAGAACTTGAAATCACCATTCGCCCCGCGGTTGCACGGACCCTGGCCCGTGGAGCGGGTTGTCCTGCCGTTACCGGGCGTTCGGGTGTTCAAGGCATCGGGGGCTGGTTCCCCGCCTGGCCAGACATTACATTTCACGCTGTGATGCAGACCGTCCATCCGCGCGATGGGATGCTGAGCCGAACGCGGCCACTTGCCGCGCCCATCCCGTCACCTGGACCGTTATGCCGCATCGCGCCCGCCCACTGCACCCGCCACGCCGGCACACCCACCTCCGCCATGAGGTGCAGGGCGCGCTGCGGCTGCTGCAGCGCGCCATCGTCGGCAGGGGTGCTTTCCTGCCGAAGGGCGCCGCCGCCCCGCCCACGCAGCGCGCCGGCCTCGTCGTCGCCTCCTACAACGTGCATCGCTGCGTCGGCATGGACAAACGCTTCGATCCCGGCCGTGTCGCCGCCGTGATCGAGGAGCTGGATGCAGACATCGTCGCGCTGCAGGAGGCCGACCGCCGCTTCGGCCATCGCGCCGGCCTGCTGGAGCTGGGCGAGGTCGAGCGCCGCACCGGCTTGTCGCTGATACCTGTCTCTCCCGTGCATGGCGGGCATGGCTGGCGCGGCAACGCCCTGCTGGTCCGCGGCGGCCGCGCCACCCATGTCCGCCGCCTGGTGCTGCCGGGGGCCGAACCGCGCGGGGCCCTGATCGTCGACCTGGCCATGCCCGGCGGGCCATTGCGGGTGGTTGCCGCGCATTTCGGCCTGCTGCGCCGCCACCGGGCGCAACAGGCCGCCGCCATCCTGGCCGCGCTGGACGAGGCGCCAGCCCTGCCCACCCTCCTGATGGGTGACCTGAACGAATGGCGGTCCGGCGTGCACTCCTCCCTGGCGCGGCTGGAACCTCGCTTCGGCCCCTTCGCCCATCCGCAGCAGCCAAGCTTTCCCTCGCGCCTGCCCTTCCTGGCGCTGGATCAGATTCTGGGCGACCCGCACGACCTGGTCCTGCCGCCCCGGGTGCATGACAGCCCGCTGGCCCGGCTGGCGTCGGATCACCTGCCGTTGCGCGCGGTGATCAACCTGGCGGCGCTGGCCCTACCGGCGTTGGTGGCGGCATGACCGAGGCGGCGCTCCTGCCGCTGCCCGGCGCGGTGCCGCATGGTGGCAGCAGCCGGCTGTCGCTGATCTCGGACGGCGTCTCGGCCTTCGCCGCGCGCGCCGCCGCGGCCCGTGCCGCCGAACACAGCCTCGACCTGCAATACTACATCTGGAAGGCCGACCTGACCGGCCAGCTGCTGGCGCGCGAGGCGCTGCATGCCGCCGATCGTGGCGTGCGGGTGCGCATGCTGCTGGATGACATGAACGGCCTGGGCCAGGAGTTCAGCCTGACGCCGCTGATCGGCCACCCGATGATACAGCTGCGCCGCTTCAACGGCACGCGGTGGCGGCGCTGGGGCCAGGCCGGCATGCTGGCCGAGATGCTGGTCAGCAACTGGAACCTCAATCGCCGGATGCACAACAAGGCCTGGATCGCCGATGGCGAGGTGGTGATCTGCGGTGGCCGCAATGTCGGTGACAGCTATTTCGACGCCTCGGGCGAGGTCAATTTCCGCGACCTGGACGTGATGCTGCGCGGCGCGCCGGCCACCGCGGCAGAGGCGGTGTTCGAGGCCTACTGGCAGCACAGGCTGGCGCGGCGGGTGCGGCGGCTGAGCGTGCGCCCGGCAAAGCGCTCACTCGCGCGGCTGCGCCGAAAGCTGGATGCGGTGGCGGCCTCCCCCGCGGCGCAGCCCTACCTGGAACGCACCTCCCACCCCGGCCGGCAGCAGGCCCGCATCATGGAGGTGGACGACGAGGCGATCCGCATCGTCTCCGACGCGCCGGACAAGGCGGGCGGCCTGGCCGGCAGCGCGGTGGCGCCGGTCATCGAGGCGATGCTCGAGGGCGCGCGGCGCGAGGCCTTGCTGGTCTCGCCCTACTTCGTACCGGGAGAGACGGGCGCGGCCCGGCTGATCGCGCTGGCGCAATCGGGCGTGCGGGTCTCGGTCATCACCAATTCGCTCGCGGCGACCGATGTGGTGGCGGTTCATGCGGGCTATGTGCGGTACCGCAAGCGGCTGCTGGAGGCGGGCATCGAACTGTTCGAGGTCAAGCACAGCGGCGAGAAGCGCCTGCGGGTGTTCGGCTCCAGCTCGGCCAGCCTGCACACCAAGGCGATCGTGGTGGATGACGGCCCGGTCTTCGTCGGGTCGTTCAACTTCGACCACCGGTCGGTCAACCTGAACACCGAGATGGGGGTGCTGGTACGGCACCACCCACTGGCCCGGCTGATGCGGCGGCAGCATCGCTGGCCCGCGCATGGTGCCCGCAGCTGGCGGTTGCGGCTGGAGGAGGGGCGCCTGGTCTGGGACGATGGCAGCACCGTGCATCGCGGCCGCGCCGAGCCGGCCGCATCGTTGGGCCGCCGTCTGCTCGCGGGCGTGCTGCGTTGGCTGCCGATCGAATCGCAGCTGTAAGCGGGGGGCGCCCGGCTACGACGCTGCGATCAGCGGCGCAGCTCCGGCAGTGGTGGGGCGATACCGGCAGGCAGCGCCACGCGGGCGGTGTTGAGCGTCATTGCAACCGTGACGTAATAGCCGCTGACGGCGATGAGATCGATCACCCCCTGCTCGCCGAAGCGACGGCGAACGGCATCGAAAGCGGCATCGGAGACGAAGCGGTCGCGGTGCAGTTCAGTGCAGAATTCGTAGATGATGCGCTGGTCGTCATCCATGCCGGCGGGGCGGCGGCCCTCGGCCAGGTCAGCCGCGACCGCAGCCGGCAGCCCCGCCGCCAGCGCCAGGCGGTGATGCGCGAACCACTCATACTGCGAAGACCATTCCCGGGCGGTGATCAGGATGGCGAATTCATTCAGCGCGGCTGGCAACGAGGTGCGGAAGCGCAGTTCGGCGCCCAGCTGCTGCAGCAGGTTGCCCACCGCGGGACTGCGCAGCCACGGGTTGAACGGACCGCCGATGGAATTGTCGCGCCCAGGCACGGCGGCGCGCGGGCCGCCCTGGATGGCCGCGGCCAGCGACCGCTGCGCCTCCGTCATCTGTTCGGGCGGGATTGTGGGGAAGCGGTTCTGCGCCGCGGCGGGCAGTGCGGCGGCGAGTGCGGCGGCGAGCAGGATCTTGCGCATTATTGGATGCCTCATGGCAGCAGTTCCGGCACGACCCAAAGCGGTTTCTCGCCCCGCTCGACGCGCTGCACGTTGTCGAAGGCGTTGCGCAGGCGGGCGATGTTGCTCTCCTGCGTCGGGCCGGCCATGTGCGCGGTCAGCACCACATTATCGAGACTGAATAGCGGATTGTCGGCCGGGGGCGGCTCCTGGTCGAAGACGTCCAGCCCCGCACCGGCGAAGGTCCCGGCGCTGAGGGCGACATGCAGCGCCACCTCGTCGATCACCGGGCCGCGGCTGGTGTTGACCAGGATGGCGGTGGACCGCAGCCACGCCAGTTCGCGCGCGCCCAGCATGTGCCGGCTGCGTTCGTTCAGCGGCACGTGCAGCGACACCACGTCCGACGTCCGCAGCAGTTCACGGAACAGCCGGAAGCGGACGTTCAGCAGGTCCTCCTGGTCCTCCGGCAGGCGGGCGATGTCGTAATAGTGCACGATCATGCCAAAGGCCTGGGCCAGCCGCGCGACCTTCTTGCCGATGGTCCCGATGCCGATGATGCCCAGCACCTTGCCGCGCAGCTCGTGCAGCCGGGGGGTGGCGTTGCCGCGCCAGCGCCCGGCCACGACATTGGCGTGCTGGCGGATGAGCTGGCGGGAGACGGCAAGCATCAGCAGCAGGGCGTGTTCCGACACCGCCACCGAATTGGCGCCGCCATTATTGGCCAGCGGCACGCCGGCGCGACGCGCGGCCCCCAGGTCGGCGCGGTCATAGCCGGCGCTGAGCACCTGCACGAGCCGCAGGCCGGGTGCGGCGGCGTAGAGCCCGTCCCGCACCAGCATGTCAGCGAAGCCGACGAGATAGGACGCGCCGGCCAGAGCGGGCAGCCATTCCGGGCTGCCGGGGCCGGCGACCAGCAGCTCGAAGCCGTCCGGCGCCATTTCCTGCACCACAGCCTCATCGACCATGCCGCCCGTCACGACAACGATCCGGCTCACGCGGCGTCGCCGACCGAAAGGCCGTTGACCCCATGCTCGGCGATGAGCCGCGCGACCAGGCCGCTGGCCTTCGCCTCCTCGACGAACTCATGCAGGAAGGCGGCGGCGGCTGTATTGCCACGCGCGGTGCCGATGGCCTGCTGCACGGCGGTGAACTCGCCGGCCAGGATGCGCGCGCCGGGCAGTTTCGCCACATCGCTCAACAGCCGCGGCCGCAGCCCGGCCAGGGCCTCCAGCCCATTCGCCATGAACACCTCGCAAGCGCTGTCGAGGCTGTCGGTGCGGGTCAGGGTGGCGTGGCGGATATTGCGCTCCAGCCACAGGTCATAGGCCGAGCGGGCGGTGACGGCGATGCGGATGCCGGGCCGGTCGACCTGGTCGATGGCGGTAATGGGCGAGCCGGCGGGCACCAGGTAGGTCGCCTCGATCTGCGCATAGGCGGCGGTGAAGGCGATGCGCTCGGCACGTTGCGGCTCTGCGCCGATCAGGCCGATGTCCCATTCGTCGCGCCCCACCGCATCGGCCAGCTCGCCCGGCCGGGGGTAGGGCACGTAGCGCACAGGTACGCCCAGCCGGGACGCGATGGCTGCGGCCATGCCGGGCGACACGCCCTGCGGGCCGCCGGCGGCGTCGCGGCTGTTCACCAGCAGGAAGTTGCTCATGTTGATGCCGGCGCGCAGCACGCCGGTGGGAGCGAGCTGGGCCTTGATGTCGGCGTCCATTGTGGGCCTTCCGTGGGCGTGTTTCCGGACGCACGCTCGCGCAGTTCCGCCACTGGCGCAACTTGCGGGCACCGCTGCGTGCGTGTCTGATCGTTGCGGAGGAACCCATGCAGGATCTGACGATACGTGAGCTGCGCGTGACCCGGCTGGAGCTGCCCTGGCCGGAGGACCCTTGGCTGACGGGGCACCCTCTCGGCGCCATGCGCAACCTCATCGTGGTCGACATCACCACCCAGTCGGGCATCACCGGTATGGGGTATCTTCATCTGCTGAACCTGCCGCTGCAGGATGTGATCGCGCGCTGCATCGAGGCGATGGCGCCACAGGTGATCGGCCGCGACGCCACCGAGGTGGAAGCGATCTGGCAGGCCTTATGGCGTTCCACGCTCACCGCCGGCGGTGGCGGGGTGACGATGATGGCGCAGTCGGCCATCGACATCGCGCTGTGGGATGTGGTCGGGCGCGCCGCCGGCATGCCGCTGCACCGGCTGTGGGGGCATCATCAGGCCCGTATCCCGATCTATGGCAGCGGCTGCTTCCGGGGCACCCGCGGCGACGGGATGATCGCCAAGGCGCAGCATTTCGTGGGCCAGGGCTACACGGCGATAAAAATGCAGGTCGCCCATATCGGCGACTGGCGGGAGGATGTGCAGAACGTCCGCCGCATGCGTGAGGCGCTGGGGCCGGACATCGACATCATGATCGACGTCAACATGGGCTGGACCGCCGACGTCGCCATCCATGCCGGCCGCCGCATCCAGGAGTATGACGTGTACTGGCTGGAAGAACCGGTCCTGCCCGACGACCACGCCGGCTACCTGCGCTGCGCCGAGGCGTTGGACATGCGCATTGTCGGCGGCGAGACGCATTTCGGCCGCGCCGGCCTGAAGCCCTTCTTCGAGCACCCCCGCCTGCCCATCCTGCAGCCCGACCCGATGCGCGGCGGCCTGACCGAGCTGCGCAAGATCGCCACCGTGGCCGACACCTGGGGGATGACGATGGCGCCGCATCTTTTCCCTGAACTGAATGTGCACCTGCTGGCGTCCATCCCCAACGCGGCCTGGGCCGAGCAGATGGGGTTACTGGATGATTTGTGGGTGCAGAGGCCCGTCATCGAGGCCGGGTTCATCACGGCGCCGGAGACGCCAGGCCATGGCCTGGCGTTCCGGCCGGAGGTGCTGCGGGACTACCGGATCGGCGGTCAGGCCTAGCCGAAAATGAAATCCGTCGCGCTCAGCGCCGCGCCGAACACCAGGATGACTTCCGCGCCGTAATTGACCTGCGTGTTGCCGTTGGCGATGTTCAGGTTGAGCTGATTGAACTGCGTCACCCCACTCGCCGCGCTGAATTGCAGACGCGCGCCCGGGCTAAAACCGGCGATCTGGTCGATCCCCCAGCCCGGAGCATCGTAAAGGAAAATATCTGCGCCGCCCTGGCTGTAGAAGGTATCATTGCCTGCGCCGCCGACCAGCGTGTCGGCCGCCGCCGTCCCCCATAGCGTGTCCTGCCCGCCACCGCCCACCAGCCGCGACGCCAAGCCCGAATTGTTGCCCACCAACAGATTGTCGCCGGCATTGCCCAGAAGCCCAGTGCCGCTGACCGCCAACCGCGCCTCCTCGACATTGGCGCCGATATCGAATGTGCCCGAGCCGACAAAATAGACGACGTCATATCCCTCCCCCGCATTCTCATGCACGAAGGAGCCAGCATCGAAAACGACGAACTGGTCGTTGCCGGCGCCGCCGAACATCTGGTCCATGCCGCCCTGGCCGCGGATAATGTCGTCGCCCAGATTGCCGTTCAGCACATCGTTGAAGGCGCTGCCCCAGACCACGTCGTTGCCGCCCATCGCATCCACGGTGGAGGCCTGCAGCTGGTTCGCCACCAGATCCTCATCACCGTGCGAGCCGTAGAGCAGCACCGCCGCCCCCGACAGCCTGGCGATCTCGACGCCGCTCAGGTTGATCCAGCCATCGACATTGACAAAGGCGGTGTCCACGCCTTCGCCCGTCTGCTCGACGATCACATCGCCCAGATCGTCCACCACGTAGCCGTCATTGCCGGTACCGCCCACCATGAGGTCGTTGCCGGCGCCGCCCTGGATGGCGTCATCGCCAGCGCCGCCGTCCAGCGTGTCGCGCCCGCCGCCGCCGAAAAGCTGGTCGCTCCCGACGCCGCCGGAAAGTTGGTCGTTGCCGCCGGCGCCGTTCAGTACATCGTCGCCGCCATTGCCGGCCAGCACGTCGATGCCGTCGCCGGCGGCGAACGTGTCGTTGCCCGAGCCCAGGCTCACGGTCAGGTTCTCGGTGCCCACGAAAACGACCGTGGCGACGCCGCCATCGCTGGCATACCCGGTGTAGCCGCCGCCCAGGCCGCCGCCTGTCACGCCGCCGTTCACCGCCGTCGCCAGGGCGGAATAATCCACGATCAGCCGGTCATCCCCCGCGCCGGCCTCGACCGAGACCATGCCGGCCTTGACGGTGATGACATCACGCCCGGCGCCAGCGCTGATCGTGGCGCTGCCATAACCAGAGAGGATGATGTCGTCGCCCGCGCCGCTGGTCAGGGTGTTGGTGCCGTCGCCGCCATCGATGACGTTGCCGCCGTCGAGCGCGGTCAGGTTGTCGGCACCGCTGCCGCCGGTGATGATGTTGAAGCCCTGACCGCCCTGCACGGTGTTGGAGCCGTCGCCCACACTGATGATGTCATCGCCGTCGCCGGTGGTGACGGTGTCGGCGCCGCTGCCGCCGGTAACACTGTTGCGGCCGTTGCCCGCCGTCACCGTGTTGGCGCCGCCGCCGACATCGATGGTGTCATCCCCCGCGCCGGTCGTGATGGTATCCGCGCCGGCGCCGGTGAGCACCGTGAAATGCTCGATCGTCCCCGCGGTGATGGTAACCGAGCGAAGCCCCCCGGCTTCGGTGAAGTTGGATGTCGAATTGCCGGTCACCGCGGCCGTCGCCTGACGGTAGTCCACGATCAGCCGGTCGATGCCTGCGCCCCCATCCACCGCATCGACGCCGTTGCTGACGGTGATGAGATTGTCACCCGCATTGCCGACGATGCCGTTGCCGTCTGGCGCGTCGAGAATGGTGAAAGGCGCCGTGCCGCCGGCGGTGAAGGTCGCGATGCCGGTGCCCAGCTGCAGCACGATGCCGGTAGAGCTGGCGAGCCCCGTCACGGTCATCCCGTTATGGGTGACGGCCGCGCTTTCCTGGCCATAGCCGCTCTCGATCTGCACGATGTCGCCGGCGTTGGCGGCCAGCATGGCGGCAGCGATGTTCGGGAAGGCCGATGCTGGGCCAACAGTGCGGATGGTCATAGGGAATTCCTAGGCGGGCGACCCAGCTAGAGGGTGGCGCACCATGATCGTCGGGTGAAGGGACGACACGCGGCCGGACACCTTTCGACCGGGAAATCCGAAAAAGGCGAACATTCTTGCCAAGCCCCGCAGCGCGCTGCGACGACTAGATCCCTGTGTAGCATAAACCAAGGCCGATCGCCGGCCTGTGCCAGCTTTTATTTCCTATGAAAAAGGATGGCTTGCCCAAACGTTAGCGTCATGCCGGAGCCCACGACCCAGAACCCCTACCCCCATTACAGCGATCGGTAAGGATAAGGCAGGCATCAGATTGGCTTCCTGGAACCCAGAGCCTGAAACCATGCCTTGCCAAGCTAACACCGCAGAGGACGCTGCGTGTGCAGCACCCGTACGACAAGACCCCCGCCGCGCCCTCGTGCGGACACCCCGCCGCTCGACACCGCCGGATTGTCAGGCCTTCGCCAGCGCTGCCTCGATATCGCTGATCGAATGGCTCGTCAGATCCCGCGCCAGCTCGACGACCAACTTGGCCTCCAGTGCCTTGTGGTAATGCTTACGCAAGTCCCCCAATGACTTGGGGGCCGCCACCACCGCAAGCGCCTCGAACCTTCGACCCAACGCCTGGGCGTTCCACCCGCCGGCGACCCGGCCGACG
>JACMRO010000482.1 GCA_014376425.1 Rubritepida sp. | reverse complement strand
TGGTCGCCAGCACCGGGCGGACCACGCCACCGGCCCGCGCCCGCAACGTCTCCACCTCAGTGCGGGCGACGGCGACTGCGAAGCGCAGGATCAGTTCGGGCAGTGCATACTGGTCAACGCCGATGGCCACGACGATCAGCCGGCCGGCACCGGGGCGGGGCGCCGCCTCGCCGGCACGGCGAAGCTCCATCGCCGGCCCCTCGGCGAACAGGCTGCGGTCATCGGCGTAGAGCCTGGCGGAGACGCGGTTCGGCCCTGGGTCGAGCGGCACCTCGACGCTGTTCTGCCCGGCCCGCGCGACGCCGCGCACCGCGATGCGGTCGTTCACCATCACGTCCAGCGGGCCCAGGCCCATGCCGCGGTCGGACACGGAAAAACCCAGCCGCAGCGCGGTGGCGCCGGCCGGCAGTTCGCCGCCGCTCCAGGCCAGCGGCAGGCAGTCCTGGTCGACCACGGCGCAGGCCTGCGCCGCGGCCAGCGTGGGCAGCCGGCCGATGCGGCTGCGCACCTCGCCCAGATCATTCATCCGCAGCTGGGTCAGCGCGGCATCGCCCAGCAGGCGGCTGCGCACCGCGCCAGGGGCATAGAGCGCGCGATAGGCTTGCTGGAAGCTCGCCCATTCCGGCGTCTGCGCCCGGCCGTTGTTGAGGTGCACGCCCACCAGGTCCTGGCCACCCTGCGGGGCATGGTCGAACAGGCCCTCGGGCGTCCACAGCACCCAGCGCTGCGCGTCGGCATGGGTAAACAGCGCGCCGCGCTCCTGAAGTCGGGCGCCGGTTTCGTACCAGCGGATGGTGCCGTCGCCGAGCGCCGCCACCGCCATGCCCGGTAGGGCGACCACCCCCCAGACGGCGCCCGGAGTGGCGATCTGCCCGGTCAGCCGCCCCTGGCGGTCGAACTGCCGCAAGCCGCCATCGGTGCCGAGCAGCAGGCTTTCCTCATCGGGCGCGATGGCCAGGCTGCGGCTGAACTCGCCGGCGGCGATGGCGAGCGGCTGGCCGTTCAGCCTTGGCCGGTCGCGATTCTGCCAGTCGGTGACGGCCAGGCGCGCGGATTGCGTGCGGGCCGCAACCAGCCCCTCGCCCTCACCCGCGGCAAGCTGGCTGGATTGCGCGTTGAATACGAGCGCCGGCCCGCCGGCGCGCAAGGCGAAGCGCACCCGCTGACCATCGGGGCTGGCGGCAAGCCGCGCCGCGGTGTTGCGGAAATCGCCGCCCGGTGAGGCCGGCGGCTGCGCCAGGCTGCCATCGGGTGCCAGCCTGCCCCAGCCGGGGTCGGCGGCCGCGAAGGCAAGCCCGCCAGCGGGCAGCGACAGCAAATGCGCTATGGCGTCGCGCGATGCCGGAATGTCACGCGCCGGCCCGAGCCCGAAATCGGCCCAGCGGCGGATGACGAAGCTGCCATTGGCGGCGCGCGCATAGCCCGCCGCGTGCAGCTGCACCCCGCCCTGCCCGTCGGCGGCCCAGGTCACGGCGGGCAGCCCCTCGCCGGCCAGCCCGGCGGTGTCGGGCACCAGCACGGTGCGCAGGTCGGCGGCCGCCAGGACCTCCACCCGCAACCGGTCCTCGAATCCCACCGCCAGCAGCGAACCGTCCGGTGACCAGGCGATGCCATAGGGCCTAGCGCCCGGCACCGGCTGGCGCTCGGCCACGCGGCGGCCGGTGGCGTCGTAGAGGCGCACGCGGCCATCGGCGCCAGTTGCCGCCAGCCGGCCGGCGCGGTCGAAAGCGACCATGCGCGCGGCCCCGGCCCAACCGGCCTGGTCCTCGGCCAGCAGAAGGCCGCTGCGCGCGTCCCAGATGCGGATGCCGGCGCGGCCGCCCAGTGCGCCTGCCACCCGCAGCCCGTCGGCCGAGACCGCCAGGTGCTGCACCGGCGCTGGCTGGCCGGGGAGGCGCCCCGCCAGCCGCCCGCTCACCGTGTCGAACACATAGATCGAGAAGGTGCCGTCCCAGGCGCGGCCGGTGTTGCCGGCGGCGAAGACGCGGCTACCATCGGGCGTCAGCGCCACGGCGTAGAGCTCGCCCTCCTCACGCTCGCCGATCGGCGGCCGCAGCACGCCCAGCGGCGTGCCGTCCGGCAGCGCCCACAGCCGCAGCGTCTTGTCATCCGACACCGAGGCCAGGATGCGCCCGGCCGCATCGGTGGCGAGGCGCGAGACGGGCGCGGTGTGCGCCGCCGCTTCGACCCGCAGGATGGGCGCCTGAGGCGGCCCCTGCGACGATTCCTGGGCCGATCCCTGGGCCGATCCCTGGGCCGACCCCTGTCGCGACCCCTGCGGCGAACCCTGCGCGCAGGCTTCCCCGATGCCAAAGAGCAGCGCCAGCGCGACGGCGAGCGCCCTCATCGGCTCATGAAGCGAGTTCGAAACCGCCCGCCTGCGCCAACCGCTCGGCGCTGCCGACGCTGGCGGTGAAGTTCTCCCGCCGGGAGATGTTGGTTGCCGCCAGCGAGCGGACGTCACCGCCCTCGGACGGCAGCTGCACCGACGCGCGCGGCACCTGCACCGCGTCCGCCGGCACATAGCCACGCACGCCGCTGCTGGTCTCGACCTGGGCAAAGCCCGCCGGGCCGGGCCGCACGCTGACCAGGTCGCGCTGCTGGATCGACGCGATGGGCGCGCTGTTGGGTTGCGGCGAGAAGGTCACCGTCACCGCCCGGCGCACCGGCACCCGCATCGGCGGCGGGCTGCCCGCAATCTGCACCGCGCCCTTGCCGCCCGGCACGACCTGATCGATCGCGGCGTCGAACTGGGTGCCGCGGCTGGTGATGCGGCCGCCGATCAGGTTGGCCAGCTGCAGGTCCCCAGTCACCCGCTGGCGCGTTTCGGCCAGCTGGGCCGTCGCCGTATTGCGGTCGAGCTGGCCGCGACGGACCTGCTCGCGCACCGCCTGGGCGCCACGCAGGCGGCAATCCATCAGTTGGTCGAAGGCGATCTGGGTGCGGTCGAGGCTTGCATTTTCCTTGGCCAGATCGCTGGCGACCTGGGCGTTCACCCCCGCCTGGTCGCGTGCCTGGCGCTGCACGGCGGCGTAGTAGCCGACCGCGGCGCCGCCCGCACCGCCCACGGCGGCGCCGATCAGCGCCCCCTGCCAGCGCCCGGTGGCCAGGCCGCCGATCAGCGCGCCGCTCACCGCGCCGATAGCAGCACCTTGCAGGATGTCCTCGCCGAAGAAGTTGCCGGTGCTGTCGAGCTGGATGAGCTGGGTGCGGCAGGAATCGCGCCCGTCATCGACGCCGATGCGCCCGACCTGGCTGGTGCAACCCGCCAGGATGATGGCGGCGGCGAAGATCGAGGTCACTCGCTGGGCGGCGGATTTTGCCTTCGGCATCTGCATTCCCCTGTCTGACAGTGGGAGGCTAACCCGGTGTCCCGCGATCGCCTAGCGCTGTTTGCGGCGGCCCGTTTCCACGCAGCGGTGGCAGTTCTGCCGCCCCGGGCGCCAGCCCATAGGGTGCGACCAGCGCCCAGACATGCGGCGGCACCATCGCGCGCAACCGCCGCGGCACTTCGCGGCGCAGATGCACGATGGTTTCGCAGGCCTTCATCTCGACCCGGGTGCGGGCGAATTCCAGGCCGCGTGGGCCGATGCGCGGCATCAGCCAGGAGACGATGGGGCGGACCCAGTTGGGCATGCGGCGCAGGGGCAGCCCGCCGGCGGCGCGTTGGGTATTGGCCAGGAAGCCGCGCACGGCCGAAGCCCGCTTGCCGGCGCTGCCCGGCGCCTCGGTGTGTATCTCGTCGCCCAGCAGCGCCAGCAGCTCGGCGCCGCGCGCGTTGCGCACCAGCAGCCATTGTTCGCCCTGCCCGGCCATGTAGCCCACGGTGATATCGGCGAGTGCGTTGGTGTAGTCGACGCAGCTGCGGCAGGTCAGCGGAAAGAAATCACTTGGCAGCTGGCTGATCGGCAAGGCGAGGAAGGGAATGGTCCGCTGCCGGCCATCCGCGAAACGCAGCTCGACCTGGTAGTCGGCGCGGAACTCCAGGTAGGTGATGCTGTCGGGGTGTTCGTCCAGCAGCTTGAGGAAAGTGTGAAAATTTTCGGTCGTGGTGTTGTCGGAGCATGGCGTGCCGATGACGAAGATGCGCTCGAACCCCAGCCGCGCCTCGATCGCCCGCAGCGCGTAGACCTGACAGGGAATGCCGATGACGGCGATGCGGCGATGGCCGGCGGCGGCGGCGGGTTCGAGCAGCGCGAGCAGCGGCGCATAGCCCATCCGCATGCCGCGGGCGGCTGCCATTCCCTCGGGGCGGGTGATGAGAACGGGGACGGGCTTCCACTTGTCGTCCGGGTCGGGCGCCATGGTCAGCACGGCGTCAACGGCGCCGGCCTCGAGCAGCCTCTCGGCCAGGCGGGTGGTGATGCCGGTCCACTGCGCGCCGGGGGCGGGGGTGCGCAGCCGGGCGCGGAGCATCTGCCGGAAAGGGCCGAAATGCAGCTCGTCCGGGCGCGCCGGGTCGCGGCTGCGGCCGTGCACCCGGGTTTCCAACGCGGCGTAGTCGGGCGCGATGAACTGGCAGGCGGAGCCGCACGCCTTCGGATCAGCCATGCGCGACACACCGCAATCGGTGCAGAGGCCGCGCGGCGCGGCCGGGGGCAGCGGTGGTGTGGTGATGGCCTGGTGCACGTGGCGAAGCTAGCGCGGCGCGGCCGCACCGCGCTAGATGCTGGCCTGCAGTCGGGTCGAGCACGCCGGGGACGCCTGCCCGGGGAAGTCTGCCCGGGGCCACCCTGTCGGAGACACCCTGTCGGGGAGAGGCTGCCAGGGAGAGGCTGCCCGGGA